>JANWJA010000011.1 GCA_025449615.1 Methyloceanibacter sp. | reverse complement strand
CGTCGGCATAACCGTTCTTCATGTAGAACTGCCGCAACAACTCACGATCCAAATTGAGCCGATCGGGGTCGTAAATGTTGGTGCTCTTGAGGAAACTCAGCAAATTGGTCTGCGTGGTCGTGATGATAAAACGCAGCTGCGAGTCGCTGAAGGCCGAGTTGCCGATGAAATTGATGGCCCGAACCTTAGTCGTCGGGCCCTCATTGATCTCGAACACCACGTCGATGCGGTTATTGTCGAGATTGATAATCTTGGGTTCCACCTGCGCGGCATAGAGGCCCTGGCGCCTGTAGAGGTTGAGGATGCGCTGGACGTCGGCCTGTACCCGGGCTCGCGTATAGACCGCGCGAGGCTTGAGCTGGACCTCCGTAGACAGCGTGTCGTCCTCGATCTCTTTGTTGCCCTCGAAGGCCACGCGATTGACGATCGGGTTTTCGACCAGGGTGACGACGAGGGTAGACCCCTCTTTGCGCATGCGGACGTCCTGGAACAGACCGGTGGCAAACAGGGCCTTCAACGAATCGTCGACTTTGGCGGGATCGTAAGGGTCACCCGAGGAGAAGGTCAGGTAGGAACGAACCGTCTCCGGCTCGACGCGCTTATTGCCTTCGACGCGAATGCTTTTGATGGCACCCGAATCTTGGGCATAAGCGGGCTGCGTCCCTAAACTCACGCTGGCAATCAGCGAAAGCGGGACAGCAGATAACACAAGGAGGGCTGCGAACAGCCCTCGGCCCAAGACTTGCCGCACCATTACTGGTGTTGTCCCCTCACGCCGATCCCCATCAGGACGCGATACTAAGGATCGAAACTGGCCACCGTTTTGTGGCTATTTTTGGTTCCCACGTCTGGCTGCAGCTGGCCTCTTATGCCCTTGGCGGCGGGTTTGCTGCAGGCCCCCAAAATTAGGAAAACATCATATGAATCAGGTCATTCCACGTCGCGAAGATCATTAGCATAAGTACGAAGGCGAGGCCAATGCGGAAACCGATCTCCTGGGTGTATTCGCTCAACGGCTTCCCCCGGATCGCTTCAATACCGTAGAACAGAAGATGTCCGCCATCCAACATTGGGATTGGAAACAGATTTAACAGGCCAATACTTACGGAAATGATAGCGGCGAAGTTGAGCAGTGGAATAAAGCCGACTGTAGCGACTTGTCCCGAAAGCTGGGCGATTCGGATCGGGCCGCCGAGCTGGTCGGCGGCTTCGCGCCCGGAGGCAATGCCGTAGAGATAGCTGATTGAGCGCGAGACGATGAAATAGCACTCTTTGACGCCGGCGACGAAAGCCTCGACCGGATTGTGCCGTTTGACGGTCCACTCTTCGGGCGAAGCACTCCGCTGGATACCCAACAGCCCAATCCGCATCTTGTTGCCGAAATTGTCGGTGAATTCCTTGAATTCCGGGGTTGCTACCAAATTGACGGTCTGGTCGCCTCGCTTGACGACGAAGTTGAGCGCCTGATTTGGACTGGCGCTCACGATGCGCTGCATATCGCTGAAGCTCTCGATCAGTTCGCCATCGATGCTGAGGATGAGATCACCAGGCTGGAAGCCGGCACGCTCCGCTGCACTGCCGGGGCCGATCGAATCGACCTTGGCCGAGGTAATTTGCTGGCCAAAAACGCTGAAAATGAAGGTGAAAATCGCGACGGCTAAAAGAAAGTTGGCGATCGGGCCCGCGGCAACCACGGCGGCACGCGCGCCAACCGGCTTATCCCGGAAGCTGCCCTTCCGCTGCTCGTTGGTCAGGCGCTTCAGCGTCTTGCCGCTTGAGCTCGTCACATCGTCGTCATCGACGAACTTCACGTAGCCCCCGAGCGGGATCCAGCAGAGGCGCCAACGTGTGCCCTTTTTATCGGTGAAACCGAAGATCTCGGGACCGAAGCCAATGGAGAAGGCTTTGACGGTCACGCCGCACCAACGCGCTACGAGGAAATGGCCAAGCTCATGGAAGAAGACCACGATGGTCAAAACAAAGATAAATCCGAGCGGGGTAAGAAGCCACGCGCCACTAGAGCCAAAAACACGAGTAATCGTTTCCATTGAAGTCTTTATCCCGGCTGTTGAACCTTTGTAGCCCGCTCGCGACCATCATGCAAATCGTTGGAGGAGCGTCTCGGCATATCCCCTGGCCTCTTGATCGATGCCGAGGACCTCTTCGACATTTTTCGGCGCTGCCGCGGTAAGGCCCGCGGCGGCCTCCAATGTTGCCTCGACAAGTGCTGCAATGGCGAGGAATCCGATCCGCTTGGCGAGAAAGGCTTGGACAGCGACCTCATTGGCCGCATTGAGCACGGTCGTGGCACTGCCTCCTGTCGCCAAGGCTTCCAGAGCGATGCGAAGTGCAGGGAATCGCATCATGTCCGGTGCTTCGAAATAGAGCGCGCCGAGCTTGGCAAGATCGAGGCGCGCCACCGGCGCATGCATCCGCTCCGGCCAGGCCAGGCTATAGGCGATGGGCGTGCGCATATCGGGCTGGCTCATTTGCGCCAGCACCGAGCCGTCGCGGTGATAGAGCAGGCAATGCACGACAGATTGCGGGTGGATCAGAACGTCGAGCTGGTCGGTGCGCAGACCGAACAAATAATAGGCCTCGATCAGCTCGAGGCCTTTGTTCATCAGCGTCGCGGAATCGATGGTGACTTTCGGCCCCATCGACCAATTTGGATGCATGAGCGCTTGTTCCGGGGTCACGCGCTCCATGTCATTCCGGCTCATGGAACGGAACGGTCCGCCCGACGCGGTCAGGTAAATCTTGTCGATTCTCGCAACGTCGGAGTCGGCGAGGACCTGGTACACAGCCGAGTGCTCCGAGTCGACCGGCAGCAGCCGGGTGCGATGGCGCGCGACCTCCGACATGAAGAGCTCGCCCGCGGCAACCAGACATTCCTTGTTGGCGATTGCCGTGCATGTACCCTGGCGCACGGCTTCGAGCGTGGGCTTAAGGCCGGCGATGCCGACGATGGCGCCCATGACCCAATCAGCCGGGAGTGATGCTGCCTCTTCCACCGCATCGGAACCGGAAGCGGCTTCAATTCCGCTACCGGAGAGTGCGTCGCGGAGCTCGGCGTAACAGGATTGATCGGCAATGACAGCGCGCTTGGCGCGATGGGTGCGGGCGAGCGCTGCGAGACGCGAAACGTTCTTGCCGCCGGTGAGCGCGACGACTTCGTAGTCGGCTTGATTGCGGCCGATGAGATCGAGCGTGTTCTCGCCGATCGAGCCGGTTGCGCCCAAAATCGTGACGCGCTTCGGTGCGTTCGGCCTCGGGACCGCCTCGCGCGGCTTTGGGTAGGTCAGCACACTCATAAGCTCACCACATCAATAGCCCGCGGCCTGGGCTCGAGGGGTCGCGCAAGGCAATCAGAGCAGCCGCGAGGCTCGCAAACAAGAGGCCATCAATCCGGTCGAGCAGGCCGCCATGGCCTGGGATCAGCTGGCTCATATCCTTGGTTCCGAACTTTCGCTTCACCGCGCTCTCGCTCAGATCGCCAAGCTGACAAAAAGCGGCAATCGCGATGCTCACAAGGGCGAGCCGAAAGCCCGAACTGTCCTTTAGCAACAAGGAGGTAGCATAGCCGACGATTGCAGGTGCAATTGTGCCGATAATGAGCCCCGACCAGGTTTTCTTCGGCGAGATGATGGGCGCGAGCTTAGGGCCGCCGATGAGCCGGCCGGCAGCATAAGACGCCGTATCGGTGGTCCATGACACGGCGAGGAGAAAGAGCATCGCAGCGAGGCCTAGAGTTGGATCGCTGCGGAGCCACACTAGAGCGAAAGCCGGGAGCGCGGCGTAAGCAACACCGAGGATCGACCAAGCCGCATTTTGTGAACCGAGGCTGAGAGCCCAGACCGCAGCGAGTGCAACGGGAATAGAGATGAGGGCGGCATCAATTCTGCCGAGCGTGACCAGGAGCGCGATGGCCGCAACCGTCAGGGCCACGACCAACGCAATTAGATCGGCGCCTGTGCCACGAACGAGCTTACCCCACTCCCAGGCGACGATGCCCCCTGCCACGATGACGAGGACCGCGAAGCTCCAGGGACTCGCAATCACCGCGCCGAGCGCGACAATGGCGAGTACCACCGCAGACGCGACACGCTTGGCGATCTCGTGTTGGGGAGCGGTTGCCGGCATGGTTTTGCGCTGAGCAGCGGGAAGCGCCCTCACGCGGTCGACCTTGCGGCAAGGCCACCGAAGCGGCGGCTGCGCCGCTGATACTCGGCGATCGCGGCTTCGAGCGTCTCCTTGGAGAAATCCGGCCAATAGGTGTCGACGAAGACGAACTCGCTATAAGCGAGCTGCCAGAGCAGGAAATTGCTCAAGCGAAGCTCACCGCTGGTGCGGATCAGGAGATCCGGGTCGGGCGTTCCTGCGGTATTGAGATAGGAGGCGAAGCGCTCGACAGTGATTTCACGCGGCTCAAGCTTGCCGCCGGTCACATCCTCGGCAATGCGGCGAGCAGCGCGGGCGATTTCGTCACGGGCGCCGTAATTGAAGGCGATGGTGAGTTCGAGCGCGGTGTTGTCCTTAGTGAGTTCGACCGCGTCGTCGATCAGCTTGAGCACGTCTTTCTCAAGGCCTTCGCGCGCGCCGATGATGTTGATCTTGACACCATTCTTGTGAAGGTCGGCCAGATCGCGGCGGACGAAGCGGCGAAGCAGGCCGAAGAGATAGTGGACCTCTTGCGGGGGCCGCGCCCAATTCTCCGATGAGAAGCTGAACAGCGTGAGATGCGTAATGCCGAGATCGATCGCGGCCCGGACCGTGCGGCGCACGCTTTCCACACCCCGGCGGTGGCCTTCGGTTCGGGGCAAGCCACGCTCGGCGGCCCAGCGTCCATTGCCATCCATGATGATGGCGATATGGCGCGGCGCCGGTCCCTCGGAGCCCCAGGCGAGCTTATCGGCGGTGAGCGTCAAATTGCGCGCTCCATTCCAACAATCGTTTTCCGTCGGTTAGACATGCATGATCTCGGCTTCTTTGGCCGCCAGAGCCTCGTCGATTTCCCTGATCACCTTGTCGGTCAATTCTTGCACCTTGGTCGACAGCGAATGGTGATCGTCCTTACTGATGTCGCCGTCCTTTTCCATCTTCTTCAGATGCTCCATGCCGTCGCGGCGCACGTTGCGGACGGCGATGCGAGCCTGCTCAGTATATTTATGCGCGACCTTGGCAATCTCCTGACGGCGTTCTTGGTTAAGCTCAGGGATCGGCAGGCGCAGCAACTGACCTTCACCGATCGGATTGAGGCCGAGATTGGATTCACGGATGGCACGCTCGACCGCGCCGATCTGGCTCTGGTCCCAGACTTGGACGGTGATCAGCCGGGGCTCGGGAACGTTGATGGTGGCGAGCTGGTTCAGCGGCATCGGGCTGCCGCCGTAAGCGTTCACCACGATGGGATCGAGCAGGGCGGCGCTGGCACGGCCGGTGCGCAAGCCGCCGAATTCCTGTTTCAAGATGGTGAGCGCGCCGCGCATGCGCCGCTCGGTCTCCTTCAGGTCGAAGTTCGTCATCTCTCCTCCCTTTCGGCGTGGGTTTTGCCCGCGCCCCTTGGGCTAAGCACTTGCTTCGGCCTCGCGCTCAAGCCTTTGCCGCGACCTTGGTCGAGGCACCCCGCCCCTGTAAGACGTCGGCCAAGCCGCCTTTCGCCTTGATCGAGAACACAATTATCGGAATCCGATTGTCTCTCGCAAGGGCGATCGCGGCGCCGTCCATGATCCTGAGATCTTGGCGCAGCACGTCGTCATAGGTCAGTTCGTCGTAACGGGTCGCATTCGGCGTGGTTTCGGGGTCTGCGCTATAGACGCCGTCGACCTGAGTGGCCTTGAGGAGGCCGTCGCAGCCCATCTCGGCGGCCCGAAGGGCGGCAGCCGTATCGGTGGTGAAGAACGGGTTGCCGGTGCCTCCGGTCAGGATCACCACCCTGCCCTTTTCGAGATGGTCGAGCGCGCGGGGACGGATCAAAGGTTCGCAGACAGTCGGCATCGAAATTGCAGACATGACGCGGGCGGGCCGTCCCAGCGCTTCAAGGGCGGCCCCGAGTGCCAGTCCATTCATCACCGTCGCCAGCATGCCCATATAGTCGCCGCTGACCCGGTCCATGCCGCCGGCGGCGCCGCTAAGCCCGCGATAGATATTGCCGCCGCCGATCACGACGGAGAGCTTCGCTCCGAGGTCGAGTGCCGCGGCGAGGTCGCCGGCAATCCGGGATAGAACGGAATTATCGATGCCGTAGCCGGCCTTGCCCATCAGGGCCTCGCCTGAGAGCTTCACCAGCGGGCGGCTGTAGAGCAGCTTGCGTGATTGAGCCATGACCCTACATCCCGAAAATGCCCGCGGTCGGTCGATCCGACGCGGGCGACTGCGAAATGCTGAGGCGCTGACAGCACCTCGTGACGCAAAGACCCTACGAGCCTGACGCCGCCGCCGCAACTTCTGCGGCGAAATCGCTGTCAGGGCGATCGATCCCCTCGCCAAGCGCGAAGCGATGGAAACCCGTGATCTTGATGGGCGCGCCGGCGTCCTTTTCGGCAGCGGCAAGCGCCTTGGAGACGGTGGTCTCCGGATCGTGGACGAAGGCCTGAGACAGCAGCACGACCTCCTCGAAGAACTTCCGCAAGCGCCCCTCGACCATCTTCTCGATGACGGGGGCCGGCTTGCCAGATTCCTTCGCCTGTTCGGTCAGCACAGCGCGCTCGCGTTCGATCAGCGCCTTATCGAGGCTGTCGGCGTCGATGGCTTGCGGGTTGGCAGCGGCGATGTGCATCGCGACCTGCTTGCCGAAGGCCTTCAGCTTTTCCACGTCACCCTTCGACTCGAGCGCGACGATCACGCCGATTTTGCCTAGACCGGAGGCGATGGTGTTGTGCATGTAGTTCGCCACCGCGCCGTCCTTGACGGACAGGTACGCCGTGCGGCGGAGCGACATGTTCTCGCCGATCGAGCCGATCATTTCCTTTATGGTGTCGGCGACGGTAGCGCTGCCGCCCGGAAATTTGGCAGCGCCAAGGGCATCGAGATTGCCTTTGGCCTTCAGGGCGGCTTCCGAGATGGCGCGGGTCATGTCCTGGAAGGCCTGATTGCGGGCAACGAAGTCGGTCTCGGAATTGACCTCGACCAACGCCGCTTTCTTGGCGTCGGCACCGAGGCCGATCAAGCCTTCGGCGGCGACGCGGCCGGCTTTCTTGGCGGCCTTGGCCAGGCCTTTGGCGCGCAGCCAATCGACGGCGGCTTCCATGTCACCGCTATTCTCGTTGAGCGCTGCCTTGCAGTCCATCATGCCTGCGCCGGTCTTCTCGCGCAGGTCCTTCACCATGTTTGCGGTAATCGCCATGTCTCGCCTCTAACGTCGTGGCCTCTATCGGCCGGGCATTGGTGACGGCGCTAGCCGTTTGTCTGGGTTGTCGCCGGCTTGCCATTGCCGCCACCGCCACCCGGGCGCGGCTTCCTGGGGCCTCGCCGAGCATCACCACGCGGCCGGCCACTGCCCGCATCCTTGGTATCGCCTCGCGGTGGACGCCTGCGGTTCCTGCGCTCACCGGCACCCTCTTCGCCCTCGTCGAGACCGGCTTCGCCACGTGGCGCGTCGGTAGCGCCAAGATCGACACCGGCGCCGCTTTGAGCGCGCTCGATGCCGTCGATTGCGGCACGCGCGATGAGATCGCAATAGAGCGTGATGGCGCGGCCGGCATCGTCATTGCCGGGGATGGGATGGCTGATGCCGTCCGGATCGCAATTGGAATCAACGATGGCCACGACCGGCATATGGAGCTTGCGTGCCTCGGCGATGGCGATCGCTTCTTTATTGGTGTCGATGACGAACATCAAATCGGGCAGCGCGCCCATGTCCTTGATGCCGCCAAGCGCGCGCTCGAGCTTGTCCTTCTCGCGGGTGAGATTGAGCAGCTCCTTCTTGGTGAGACCCTGCGTCTCGCCGGCGAGCAGCTCCTCGAGCGACTTCAGCCGCTTGATCGAGTTGGAGATGGTCCGCCAATTGGTCAGCGTGCCGCCGAGCCAGCGATGATTCACGTAATACTGCGCGCAAGATTTGGCCGCGGCAGCGACAGCTTCAGAGGCTTGCCGCTTAGTGCCGACGAACAGCACGCGACCACCTTTGGCGACGACATCGGCTACCGTGACCAGCGCCTGATGCAGCAGCGGCACGGTCTGGGTGAGATCGATGATATGGATGTTGTTGCGGGACCCGTAAATATACGAGCCCATTTTCGGGTTCCAGCGGTGGGTCTGGTGACCAAAATGCACGCCGGCTTCCAAAAGCTGGCGCATAGATACATTGGGCAGTGCCATCGGCCTGCTTCTCCTTTTTCCGGTTCTGCCGCCGCGGGATGATAGAGACCGGTCTAGCCCGGTCACCGGAGCGAAGGTGAGGCTAAAGGCCTTGCGACGCTTTGAATCCCGCGTGTGAGATGAGGCGGTTTATAGGGATTGGGGCAGGCTTTGGCAAGGCCGCCAAACCCTCTCTGGGCCTCAAAATCGAACTCTAGAGGGCATTTACGGCCGTTACGCCGCCAACGAGCTTCAGCGCGCTTCTCTGTTTTGGGGTCGAGTCGATCCCCCGCGGCAGCACGAACTCGACTTCGCGGCCGATATCGTCCAGGCGGAGCACGATGCGGAACTGGCCCTGGCCAGACCCCTGCCCGACCTGCTCGACGAGCGGTTTCAGCGCGCGCGCATCGCTCAAGTGGATTCTCATGCCGGCCTGACGCTTTGCTGCGGCAGCGTCAAGCGAGATTAGGCGATGCACGCGGGCCTTGATGGTTTCGCCATCGGTTTCCGCCTCGACTTCCAGCAGGACCGCTGTTCCGGGCTCGAGCAGCGGCCGCGACGCGGCAAGCGCCTCGGAGAACAACACGGCCTCGAACTGGCCCGTCGGATCGGAGAAGGCGGCGAAGGCGAAAGAATTTCCCGTCTTGCCCTTCCGCTCGCGCGCGTCGAGCACGGTGGCGGCGAGCGTGCCGACAACGCGGCGAGTTCGCGCTTTCGTGGCAAAGGCCGCCCAAGTCTCCGCGCCGAGATCTGAGAGAATATCCTGGTAATCGTCGAGCGGATGGCCGGTGAGGAAAAAACCTACGGCCTCGAACTCCTTGCTCAAGCGATCGGTCGGCACCCAAGGTGCTGCAGCTTTGAGCGCAATGGGCGGTGGGCTATTCGCCCCGCCGGAGAAGAGATCGTTCTGACCTTCGCTGCTTGCTTCGAGCGAGCGTGCGCCCGCTTCCATGATGCGATCGACATTGGCGAAGGCGGTGGCGCGATCGACGCCGAGTTCATCGAGAGCGCCGGCGGCGGCCAGCGTCTCCAGTGCGCGCTTGTTGACGACACGCGGATTGGTGCGGCGGGCGAAATCGGAAACGTCACGGAAGAGACCGTTCGCTTCCCTCTCCGCGCAGAGATGCTCGACAGCTTGCTGACCGACATTCTTGAGCGCTGCGAGCGAATAGCGAACCGCGCCATCCGAGGGAAGGAATCCTGTCTCCGACCGATTGACCGAAGGCGGCTGGAGTACAATGCCCATGCGGCGGGCTTCCTGCACATAGCCGTTCAGCTTGTCGGTGTTGCCCATGTCGAGCGTCATCGAGGCCGCCATGAACTCGATCGGGTGATTGGCTTTGAAATAGGCGGTCTGGTAGGCGATCAGCGCATAGGCTGCAGCGTGCGATTTGTTGAAGCCGTAGCCGGCGAATTTGGCCACTAACTCAAAAATATATTCGGCGCGGGCGCGGTCCACATTGTTGGCGACAGCACCTTCGACAAAGCGGGCGCGCTGCTGGTCCATCTCCTTCTTGATCTTTTTGCCCATGGCGCGACGGAGCAGATCCGCCTCGCCGAGCGAGAAGCCGGACAGGACTTGGGCGATCTGCATCACCTGTTCCTGGTAGATGATGACGCCGTAGGTCTCCTTCAGGATCGGCTCGATCAAGGGATGCAGATAGTCCGGCTGCTCGCGGCCGTGCTTCCGGTTGACGTAAGAGTCGATATTGTCCATCGGACCCGGCCGATAGAGGGCAACGATGGCAATGATGTCCTCGAAGCGGTCAGGTTTCAGCTTGCGCAAGGCGTCGCGCATGCCCTGACCTTCCAGCTGGAACACGCCGAACGTTTCGCCATGCTGGAGGAGTTGATAGGTTGCGGGGTCCTCGAGAGTGAGTGTAGCGAGATCAAGCTCGATGTCGCGGCGGCGAAGCAGTGCACGCGCCATCTCGATCACGGTCAGCGTCTTCAGGCCGAGAAAGTCGAATTTCACCAGGCCTGCGGCTTCCGCCCATTTCATGTTGAATTGGGTGGCGGGAAGCTGCGCGCGCGCGTCACGGTAGAGCGGGACCAGTTCGATCAGAGGCCGGTCGGCGATGACGACGCCGGCGGCATGGGTCGAGGCATGACGGTAAAGCCCTTCGAGCCGCTGCCCGATATCGAGCAATTTGGCGACGATCGGCTCGTTGTCGCGGGCCTCTTGCAGACGGGGCTCGGCGGCGATGGCTTGGGGCAGCGTCACCGGGTTCGCGGGGTTGTACGGCACGAGCTTGCAGAGCCGGTCGACTTGCCCATAGGGCATCTGCAATACGCGGCCGACATCGCGCAACACGGCGCGGGCCTGGAGCTTACCGAAAGTGATGATATGGGCGACGCGGTCGGCGCCATAGCGTTCGCGCACATAGGCGATCACCTCGTCGCGGCGGTCCTGACAGAAATCGATGTCGAAGTCGGGCATCGAGACGCGTTCGGGATTGAGGAAGCGCTCGAACAGGAGGCCGAAGCGGATCGGATCGAGGTCGGTGATGGTGAGCGCGTAGGCCACGAGCGAGCCAGCGCCCGAGCCGCGGCCGGGGCCAACAGGAATGTTCTCGGACTTCGCCCATTTGATGAAGTCGGCGACGATGAGGAAGTAGCCCTGGTAGTTCATCCGCGTGATGACATCGAGCTCGTAAGCGAGCCGCTCGGTGTAATCCTTGGCTTCAAAGCCCGGTGCCACCCCAGCGACTGCGAGCCGTTCGGCAAGCCCGGCCTCGGATTGGCGTCGAAGCTCTTCCGCCTCAGCGGCGCCCTGCTCACTGGTCACGCTGCCGCCAGCCACGAATTGCGGCAGGATCGGCGCGCGCTCGACCGGGCGATAGGCGCAGCGTTGCGCGATCTCGAGCGTGTTTTCGATCGCCTCAGGAAGATCGGCGAAGGCCTGCACCATCTCTCTTTGCGTCTTGAAGGAGTGCTCCGGGCTCAAGCGGCGGCGCTGATCGACGGTGACGTAGCTTCCTTCCGCGATGCAGATCAGCGCGTCATGCGCTTCGAAATCGTCGGCCGATGCGAAATAGGCCTCATTGGTGGCGACCACAGGCAACGACGCAGCATACGCAAGATCGAGCAGGAGAGGCTCGACCGCCCTCTCCTGTGGCAGTCCATGACGCTGCAATTCGACATAGAGCCGGTCGCCGAACAGCGTGTGGAGCGCGGTGAGACGGGCACGGGCGAGATCGGGATTGCCTGCGGCGAGCGCCTGGTCGATGACGCCGTCGGGGCCTCCGGTCAGCGCGATGAGACCCGCGGCATGGGCTTTGAGCGAACTCAGACTCGCGACCGCCTCGCCTGTCACCGAGGCGGTCTGATAGGCCTCGGTCGAAAGCCACATCAGATTTGCGTAACCTTCCGCATCTTTGGCCAACAACGCGATACGGCCTTCGCTGCGCGGACCCCTCGTCTCGGTTGGGGAGTCGTTATTCGCAAAACTGAGCGAGAGCGTGCAGCCGATGATCGGCTGGATGCCGGCTTCGGCGAGGCCGGCGGAGAATTCGAGCGCGCCGAACAGATTGTTGGTGTCGGTGAGCGCAAGCGCCGGCATCCGGTCGGCGCGCGCCAGCGCCACCAGTTTGGTGATCGTGAGCGCGCCTTCGAGCAATGAATAGGCGGAATGCACCTTGAGATGCACGAAGGGTTTGGTGGTCGCGGTCACCACGCCAGGCTCGGTCCGTGTGATTTCGTTCATGCGCCATTACCTCGGGGATTCTTCCGACGAGGCAACTCGCGCGTCTGCCGCGAAGCCGACATATCCCCGGTCTTCACGTGATATGTTCGCTATTTGTTCCAAACGCAAGATCGCCATTAGTCTTCGCGTATCTCCGCCACGACCACCTCTTCCTCAATCAGGTGACCGTCCGTCAGGCGAAGTACGCGGTCCATGCGGGCGGCAAGCTCCAGATTGTGGGTGGCGATGAGCGCGGCGACGCCGGATTGGCGCACTAGGCTCACGAGCTGGTCGAATACGCGTTCGGCAGTCGGAGGATCGAGATTGCCGGTCGGCTCATCAGCAAGGAGAACGCGCGGCCCATTGGCGACGGCGCGGGCGATTGCCACGCGCTGCTGTTCGCCACCTGAGAGTTCACCTGGCCTATGTTCGACGCGGTCGCCGAGACCGAGAGATTGCAGGAGCTGTCTTGCCCGATCGTCGGCTTCCGTTCTCGATAGGCCGAGAATGGTTTGCGGCAGCACGACATTCTCCAGCGCGGTGAAATCTCGCAACAGATGATGGAACTGGAACACGAAGCCAATATCGGAGCGACGTTTCGTGGTGCGCTCGGCATCGCTCAGCTTCACGCAATCGACGCCGTCAATGAAGACTGCCCCGCCATTGGGCCGTTCGAGCAATCCGGCAATGTGCAGCAAGGTTGATTTGCCGGCGCCGGACGGGCCCAGCAATCCTACCGCCTCGCCCGCCTGCAACGATGCGGATGCGCCGCGCAAGATCTCGATCTTCTTGTCGCCTTGGGCATAGGCGTGGACCAGATTTTCGAGGCGAAGCACTGGGGCAGTTTGCAGAGTATCCACCACGCGTCCCTACTCGTTGCGTAACGCTTCGACGGGATCGAGGCGGGAGGCGCTCCAGGAGGGATAAAGCGTCGCGAGGATCGACAGGCCCAGCGCCATGAGGACCACGGAAACCGTCTCGCCAGTGTCCATCTCGGCCGGCATCTGCGTGAGATAATAAAGCTCGGGCGAGAACAGCTCGGTGTCGGTGATCCAGGCGATGAACTCACGCAAGGTCTCGATGTTCCAGCAGACCAAGACGCCGAGCGCAAGGCCCGCGAGCGTACCGGTAATGCCGATCGTGGCGCCGGTGATGCAGAAGATGCGCATCACGGCATGTCGCGTGGCCCCCATTGTTCGCAGAATCGCGATATCGCGGACCTTGTCCTTCACCAGCATGCGCATGCCGGAGATGATATTCAGCGAGGCGACGAGCACGATCAGGGTCAGGATCAGGAACATGACGTTGCGCTCGACCTCGAGCGCGGTGAAGAAGGTGGCGTTTCGCTGTCGCCAGTCGCTGATATAGATGGTCGGACCTCCCGCCTCGATGACTTTGGGGGCAAGCTCGGTGACCTTGTCCGGCGAATCGAGTGCCACTTCGAGCACGGTGACGGAATCGGGCTGATTGAAATAGGCCTGTGCCTCTTTCAACGGCATGAACAGGATGCTGGAATCATATTCGGCCATGCCGATCTCAAAGATGGCGACGATCGGATAGCGCTTCACCCGCGGTACGGTGCCGAGCGCGGTCCTTGCGCCATTCGGCGAGAGCATGGTGACGTCGTCGCCGAGCTTCAGATTCATTTCGTTGGCAAGCCGCGAGCCGACGGCGACGCCGGGGACCGTCTCCCAACCGTCGAGCGTGCCGAACTTGATATTGTCCGCAATCGCTTTCAGCTTTTTGAGATCGGCTTCGCGCAAGCCCCGGACCAGGGCCCCCGTCGAGTTTGGTGGCGACGACAACAACACTTGGCCTTCGATCAAGGGAAGCGCGTATTTGACGCCCGCTACGCCCTGAATGCGAGACGCCACGGGATCGTAGTCGGTAAAGCGGCCTTCCATGCTGTGCACGATGATATGGCCGTTGAGACCGAGCATTTTGTTGAACAGCTCCTGACGGAAGCCGTTCATCACCGCCATGACGATGATCAGAGTGGCGACACCAAGCGCGATCCCGAGGAAGGAAAACCCGGCAAACACCGAAATGAGGCCCTCTTTGCGCCGCGCCCTGAGATAGCGGAACGCAACGAGCCATTCGAAGGGTGAGAAAGGTCCGGTACCGGAGGCGGTTTTCATGCGGCCACCTTCCTCGCTTCGTTGGAAGCGCTGACAAGACGGTTTAGCGCGGCATCGATCGGCAAAGTCTCGCGAGCGCCGGTCGCGCGCTCTTTCAATTCCACGTCGCCGGATTGCAGGCCTTTCGGTCCAACGATGAGCTGCCAGGGCAGGCCGATCAGATCGAAGGTGGCGAATTTGGCCCCTGCCCGCTCGTCGCGGTCATCGTAGAGAACGTCAAGCCCGGCTTTCTCAAGCTTGGCATAGAGATCCTCGCAAACTTTGTCGGTCGCGGCGTCACTGACCTTCAGGTTGATGAGGCCGACATCGAAGGGTGCCACCGATTTCGGCCAGATGATGCCGGCATCGTCATGCGAAGCCTCGATGATCGCGGCAGGCAGGCGCGACACGCCGATGCCGTAAGAGCCCATCTCGACCGGCACCACATTGCCATCGGGGCCTTGCACCTTGCAGTTCATCGGCGCCGAATATTTCGTGCCGAAAAAGAAGATATGACCGATCTCGATGCCGCG
>JANWJA010000010.1 GCA_025449615.1 Methyloceanibacter sp. | reverse complement strand
TGAACCCGGCAAGCGCCGGCTCAGCCGCGCTCACATCGTCTGCCTCGCGACGGACCTGGCTCCAGATCGGATCGTAGGCCTTGATTCGCGCCTGTGTCGCGGTCGAATGCTTCTGCATTTTTGCCTCCATGGCACGGCTTAAGCCGCAACTTATTAGCTATTGCACTAAGCCCGCTTGGTTAAAAAGTCGAGCACACCCTGCTTAAACTTGGCGTCGCCTACCGCCTTCATATGGTCGCGGCCTTCAATTTCAAGGAATTGGGCGCCCGGGATCAGCTTTGCAAGCTCGACCCCGGAGCCGCCTATGACATCGTTGGTGCCCACGGCGACAAGGACCGAGATTTGAATTGTGGCAAGTTGTTCGGGCGTGATTTTTTCCCGCGGGCCCCGCATGCAAGCCGCCAAGGCTTTGAGGTCGCTTTTCGTCTGCTCGGCGAAGGCCCTGAAACTTCTCGCCGTATCGTTGCTGACGTGGTCAATCGAGTCTTCTTCGAGCGCTTTGGCGAGCGGGCCGGATCCAACCATGCCGCGCACCATGTTGATGCCGAGACCGCCTAGAATGACGCTCCGGACCCGCTCGGGGTGACGAAGCATCAGAAATGCTGCGATCCGGGCTCCCATCGAATAGCCCAGTACATCCGCGCGCTCGATTCCAAGATGATCGAGCAGACGTCTTGCGTCCTCCGCCATCGAGGGCGCGCCATAGAGCGATGGGTCGTAGAGCTTTTCGCTAAAACCATGTCCGCGGTTGTCGAAAGCGATCACGCGACGCCCGCTCTCAACGAGGAGGGAGATCCAGCGTGGGTCGGCCCAATTGGTCGCAGTGTTGGAGGCGAAGCCGTGAATTAGAAGGATTGGCTCGCCGTGCCCCTCGTCGCGATAGACGATCCTGATACCGTCTGAATTGAAGCTCTGCATTCGGCCCTACCGTTTCGTGCCCGACCACTCTATTCTTTGCCATCCTAGCGTGAACCTAAGACTGGACCATGGCTCAATCCAACGTCCCCCATTTCGTCAACGACCTTGGCGTCGGATCTATCAAGATCGGCGTCAAAGAATTTCAATGCATGGGGGCAAAGCCCCCCCATGATCACCCTCATGTCTATCTCGACATGGGCCACGAGGCAGAGATCGTCTGTCCCTATTGTTCCACCCTCTTTGTTTTCGATCCGAAACTGAAGGCCGATGCGAGCGATCCGGCCGGCTGCGTCTATGAGGTCACCGCACCTGCCGGCGCGCCCGCCGCCTGATGCAAGGCACTCTGCGCGAGCGCAATCATCTGATCGTTGGTGGCGGTATTGGCGGCTTAGCGGCGGCGATCGCGTTAGGACGCGACGGGCAGAACGCCACGGTCCTTGAACGCTCGAGCTTCACCGAGGAAAGCGGCGCCGGCATTCAGCTCGGTCCGAACGCCACCCGGGTGTTGCGCAGCCTCGGTGTTTTGCCAGCGATCGAGGCGTTCGCCTTCAAGCCCGAGGCCCTTCTCATCTTCGACGTGCTTTCGGGGCGTAAATTGGCGACCGTCCCGCTCGGGGTTACCGTCGAAGCACGCTACGGCGCACCTTATCTCACGCTACACCGCGCCGATTTGCATGCCGCGCTCCTCGAGACATGCACAGATCTGAACACGGTCACGCTGAGGCCGGGTTTCAATTTCGCTTCTGCTCACAACGCGGAGGATAGGATCGTCGCGCGGGATGCCAACGGAGACGAGGTCGGCGGCGACCTCCTGATCGGCGCCGACGGACTTTGGTCGAAGCTGCGAACCTTTGTCGCGCCGGAAGTCAGCCCCCGCTTCGCTCATGCAACCGCTTACCGCGCGATGGTCTCACGCGAGACACTGCCGAGATCGTTCGACGCAGCCATTGTCGGTCTCTGGCTCGGTCCGAGAGCGCACCTCGTCCATTACCCTGTCCGCGGGGGCAAGGAACTGAATCTGGTTGCCGTCCTCGAAGGAGGCGACGGGGGGCAAGGCTGGAATGAACCTGCGGACCGCGCGCTCTTGCTATCCAGATTCACCGGCTGGTGTAAGGATTCGAAATCATTGATGGAAACCGCAACACAATGGCGCAGCTGGTCGCTTCATCGACTCCCCCCACTCCGGCATTGGAGCAAGGGCCGCGTCGTCCTCCTCGGCGACGCCGTCCATCCAACGCTGCCCTATTTCGCTCAAGGCGCCGCGCTCGCCATCGAGGACGCTGCAACGCTCAGCGACTGCCTCAAGGAAGAAAGCGATCCGGCCGGAGCCTTTAGAGACTATCAGCGTCTACGCCAGAGCCGCGCAAGCAGAGTGCAGCGCCGCTCTCAGCGCCTCGGCCGCTACTATCATTTCAAAGGGCCGGCACGATTTGCCCGCAATACAATACTGCCCAGGCGCGGACCCGATAGCCTGCTGCACTCTCTGGACTGGCTCTACGGCAAAGCGAAAAATTCCAAGGCCGGGCGGATTTAGAGGAGAAAGTCGCCGCCCGGCCCGGCCGAGAGGGTCGCGGCATTCATTGCAATCGCGAAATCCGCGTGGCCATCGCCGTTCACGTCGCCCTTCAGCACATGATTGGCATAGCGAAGCTCACCGAAGACATGATGCGTTCCATGGGAGTGGAATTTCGCGGCGCCAATGAAATGGAAGTCCTGATCGCCGGCCGCGCGCCTATTGGCGTCGATGGCCGACAAATCAACAACATCGTTTTCGAGCGAGTTGAAATCGACGATTTGATCGCGGCCGACACCGGCGGGGCTATCCTTGACACCGTTGAAAACGAAATTGTCGGATCCAGTGCCTCCCGTGAGCACGTCGTGCCCTCGGGCGCCGACAAGAGTGTCTCCGCCGCCCGCGCCGTCAAGCACATTGGCGCCTTCTGTGCCGGTAAGCGTGTTGGCGTCGGAATTTCCCGTTCCATTCAGATTGCCGGCGCCGAGCAACATGAGGTCCACCGCCCCGCTGCCCAGCGTTGTCGAAGCTGAGGATCCCACCAACGACGGGCCAAGCAGATCGACCTTCACATTATGCGTACCGGCATCCACTGAAACCAGGATCGGCTGAGCGAGGCCGCCGCCTGAAAACGTGACGGTCGCAGGACCGCCGCTATAGGAGACAGCATAGCCACCGGCCGCCTCTGTCGTGCCCGATGTCGTTGCCGCCGCGGTGACACTGACACCAATGCCGCCAGTCCCCTCGCCCACATCGTAAAACGCGTTGTCGTTCGCATCGGTGATCGCAACACCCGCGATGAAGATCGCGGCGTTTCGAGCACCGAAATCCTGTGTCAGCATTGTGCTGTTGAAATTGTTGCCGCCCTGACTGAAAACGCCGGTCTGTTCACCAACGCCAATTTCGCGGAACGAGGAATTGAGGATGTTTAGGCGGTGACCGCGGCCGTCGATGCCTTTATCCACGAATAGGTCGCGGTACATGGCTACCGCGAAGGCGTTTTCGTCGACCGCGCCAGTGGTGCCTCTGAAGGCGATGTTCTCGCCCAGCATCGTCGGCGAACTGTAGCCGGCTGCGGCGATGCGGCTTTGCGGCGTACCGTCTCCGATGCCCTGATGCCCAAATGCATCGTGGTCGAGCATGAATTGGCTATGAGCGTCAGCGGCGTTGTGCAGTGCGTCGCTTGACGCAAGCGGATCCTTCGGCGCCGCCGAGATCTTCCCGCCCTCTATGCCTTCGTTGAGTCCGACATTGAGCCGTTGGGCTTCACCGGCCGGATCGAGGCGCGCGCGATTCACAAGCTCGAGGATAAGTTGCTCGACGGCAGTCAATGGCATCGCTTGCTCTGGGCGGATTTGAGGGCCTGTTGGCACCCAAAGTTAAACGCCCAGCCTAAAGCGATGTTCAAAGAGTGCCCTACCAATCGACGGAGAGGTTAAGTGTCGCTGAAAGGAATCGCGACACTTTTCGGTAGGCCCAATTGGCTCAGTTGACGCGGCTCACCTCGACCAGATTGTCGGAGAAGCTCGGCGCCCGGCCGAGTCCGCAATGCGCGTCCGACGAGATCGAGTTCACCGACCCGTCTGATCGGTTGAGGCTCCGCCAATAGCCGAGCGTCGCTACCACGATACCGGGATTGACGTCGTCCGTGACCTTGGCCACGCCCTCGAAATCGCCGCGGTCATTATAGACCCGCACCGGATCGCCTTCACGGATGTTGCGCTTGGTGGCGTCGGCCGGCGAGATCAGCACGAATTGCTCGCCCTGGCCTTTGATCTTGTGCTTCTCGTTGGCGTAGCAGGAGTTCAAAAAGCCGTGGCTCTTCGGCGAGATGATGTTGAGCGCGTAAAGTTTGGCCCGCTCCGGATTGGTCTCCGGCGCCTCGCGATTTGGGATATAGCCCGGCAGCGGATCGACCGGCGATCCGTCCTGGTCGCCGTCATACATGGCGCGGAAGGGACCGGCGACGAAATTCTTGGCATCGTGCAACAGGAATTCGACCTTGCCCGACGGCGTCGGGAATTTGCCGTCTCTATGCGGTGTGCGCGTATCCGCCGAGCCGACATCGATCTTGTAGTAGCCATTCGCCCTGAGATACTCCATGTCGATGCCGCCCATCTTGGGATCGTCCCAATTGATGTAATAGGCCGCCAGCTCAGCATCGGTCATTTTGAAGACCGGATCGTCGAAGCCCATTTCCTTGGCGAGCAACCGCCACATCTCGGATGTCGGCTTGCATTCGCCCGGCGGGTCGATCGCCTTCTCATTATAGGTGAAATAGAAATGCCCCCAGGACCACATCATGTCCTCGGCCTCGCCGGCCATCGCCGCGGGAAGCACGATGTCGGCATATTTCGCCGTGTCGGTGAGGAAGTGCTCGGCGACCACCGTGAATAGATCTTCGCGCTGCAGCCCCTTCACGATCTTGTTGGTCTCCGGTGCTTGGCTCACCGGATTGGTGCAGAATACGAACAGACTCTTCAGCGGCGGATCGAGCTTCATTTCACCTGTGAGTGCTGCGCCGAGCTTGAGATTGTTGATCGCGCGCGTGCCGGGCTTGATCCAATCGCCGCGCGACACTTTCATCCAATCGACGGGAAACTCCCAAAGCGGCATCTGCAATAGACCGCCGCCGACATGTCTCCACGAACCGACGAGAGCCGGCAGCGCGCAGACCCCGCGGATCGCCTGTCCGCCGCCGGCGTGGCGCTCGAGCGCAACGCCCAAGCGGATCACCGATGGCTGCGCCGTCGCAAACTCGCGTGCGAATTGCTTGATATCGGAGGCTTTGACGCCCGTGATCTTCTCGACATATTCGGGCGTGAACTCTGCCGCGCGGGCTTTCAACTCAGCGAAGCCGTAAGTGTGCTGATCGACATAGTCCTGATCGACGAGACCTTGGGCGATGATCGAGTTGATGAAGCCCATCGTCAGAGCGCCGTCGGTGCCGGGCCGCGGGCAGATATGCCAATCGCCAGCCTTCGCCGTACGCGATCTGTAGCTGTCGATCACCACCACCTTGGCGCCGCGCTTCTGTGCCTCAAGCACAAAGGGCCAGTGATGCAGATTGGTCGAGATCGAGTTGCAGGCCCAAATCACGATGAACTTGGAATGGACGAAACTTTCCGGATCGACGCCGCCGGTCGGACCCACCGTCAGTAGCCAAGCGGTCGATGAGCCTGACGCGCAGAACGTCTTTTCGTTCACCGTCGTGCCGAGCCTGTTGAAGAACGGATCGCCGGAATTGATGCCCTGCACGAGGCCCATATTGCCGAGATAGGAATAGGGCATGATCGCTTGGCTGCCATAAGTCGCGATAATCTCGCGCCAGCGTCTGCCGATTTCGGCGATCGCCTCGTCCCAGCTGATGCGCTCGAATTGCTTGGAACCCTTGGGGCCGACGCGCCGCAGCGGATATTTCAGCCGGTCGGGATTGGCGTGGTGGTCGTGAAAGTCTTTGAGCTTGACGCAGAGCGTGCCGCGGGTGAGCGGATGTTCCTTATTGCCACGAACGTCAACGAGCTTGCCGTTTTCGATCTCGTAGATCATGGCGCACGTGTCCGGACAGTCATGCGGACAGGCGCCAAAAAACTCTTTCCGTGCCGGCTGCTCGTTCATGCTCATTCCTCCCTCAAGCTCAGTTCACGGCTCTTGGCGGCCACTGATTTAGGTCAGCCTACGAGGGTTAGTGAGAATTGTCGATCCATCAGCAGGCGCAAGCTACCGCCCCTGGAACTACCAATTGTAGCGCATCCCGGCCTTGCCGCCGATGCCGTCGAGATCCTCGCCGAAGCTGACATCGACCTTGGCGTAGACTGAAGTCTGTTTGCTTGGCACAAAGAAATTCACGCCACCCGACACCTCGCCCCAGACATCGGTGGACTCATCGGAGAAAGTTGGAAAGGTCGTGCCAAGCGAGGTCAGCGTGGCACTGTTCGTGCCTCCAAGCGTGCTCCATACGCTGCCGATGAGGAAGGGCTCGAACGTGGCGCCATCCCAAGCTGCCATGCTGGTGCCGACGCGCAGGCCGAGCCGGCCCCGAACATTTGGATCGTCGTCGAACTCGACAGTGTTGCCGTCTTTGGTAAAGCCCTCGACATTCGCCCAGGCCACGGCAATCGTGGCCAGCGGCTCAACGAACGGACCGCCACTGAAACCACCGAAGCGATAGCCGGCATCGACGCGGCCGCCGACATTGGTGTCATCGAGGGTATCCGGGAAGCCGCGCACCTCGCGCGGATCGAGCGTGAGCAAATCCGCCTTCGCCAGCGTATCGACGAACAATCCGCCATGGAGATATGTCGCGTACACGCCGACCTCGCCGCCTTCATAGGAGAACTGCCTCAGAATATTGTCGTAGTCGAGACTGGCCTGGATCGCGCCGCCGAGCACGCCAAACACTAAGATGTCACCGTCGGTCAGAAAATCGCGCTTGCCGAGATCGATGCCGGATTCGAAGTTCATGATCTCCAGATCGCGATTGAGATTGAAGTTGTAACTCCGCCCATAGGCCGTGGCGCCGGCAGTGTCGCCTTGATTGAGCAGGGCTCCGCCGCCACGCGCCCAGATCGCCGGATTGAACGACAGCCCGTCGGCTTCGTCCGCCGGCGCAGAGGAGCTCATCTGCACGCCGGGCCCGCCGCCATGCAACAAGACGCGAAGATCTGCCGAACGATCGAACCAGGTTTCGCTGGTCGCGAAGAACACATCCTGGGAGGCTGTGGTGAGCTCTGGCAGCAAGAACGAGCCCGTGTGGCCGTCGGGAATGGTGCGCAGTTCGAAGAAGCCGCTACCAGTTTTCGTGAAGAAGAGGTCGTAAGCGACGAGGCCGGCATCGATCGGACCGTCCTTGAGATAGAACTGGTTGCCAACGACATTGCCTTCAACAAAGACGACGGGAATGCCTTCTTTGTTCGTCGCGCCATTGCCCGGATTGGTGTTGTTCACGACTAGAGCGGTTTTGCCCTTCACATCGGCGTTGATGAAAACATTGTCGGCGGGCGAGCCTGGGCCGCCTAGAAAGACATCCAAGGCCACCGCGCCTTTACCCTTGCCGGTGTAGCTCTGACCGCTGCCGAAGGGCACAAGCTCGAAAACGTCATTCGGATCGTGGTCGACTAGCGAAATCGTGCCCGCATTGCTGAAGCTGTGAAGGCCGGTGAACGTTACCACTTCATTCAAGCCCGGCGTGCGAGCCGTGTGCACCAAGGCGCCGTCCTCATTGATGAAACTGCCCGTGCCGAAATCGCTGGTGAAGGCTTCGAAGACTCCGCCCTTTTGATTGTCGAACCGCGCCGTCCCATCAAACTGGACGGACCCGGTGACGAGTCCGGAATTGGTGACGTCGATCTGCGGGCCTGCGGCAGTGATCGCAAGATTGTTTCCGGCGGCGACCGAGCCCGTATTGGTGATTTTGATCGTTTCTCCCGATTGTACGGAGATTCCCGCCGTGCCGCCAAAAGCCGAACCGAAATTTGAGACCACCGCGTCTTGGCCCGCCAACACTTCGATGCCAATGCCGTCGGCCGTGACATGCCCCTTGTTGAGGGCCGAGACATCTCGCCCACCACTCGAGTTCATCGCGAAGAGGCCGGTCGCCGATGCGCCTTTGACCTCGACGGTTCCTTCGTTGCTGAGCGCCACATGCCCAGTCGTCGAGCTTGCCGACATGCCGACGGCATGATTGCCGCTGACTGAAACGTGAGCGGTGTTCTCCACGTCGATCACATCAGTTCCAGTAACCGCGATGCCGAGAGCATTCTTGCCCTTTACGCTGATGTTGCCTCCATTCGTGACGGAGGCATTGTCGGACGCGGAGCCGCTGATCCCCGTGGCGTTAGTACCGTTTGCCGAAAGTTTGCCGCTATTGGTGAGATTGAGATCGTCGCCGGCCGAGGCGGACAGGGCTGTGACGGAGTCGCCACTCACCGAGACGCTGCCTTTGTTGCCGAATGTCACATCGCTGGTCGCGGTAACTGCCGAGATGCCGAAGACGCCGGCGCCGGTCGCGGCGACATTGCCGCTGTTCTGAAGATTGACATCACCACTGCCCGCAGCGGCGGAAATGCCGAACACGCCCGCGCCCGCGACGGCGATATTGCCGCTGTTCTTGAGAGTGATATCGCCGAGCCCGGCCGCCGCCGAAATACCGAACACGCCCGCGCCCGCCGTCGCGATATCGCCGCTGTTCTGCAAGAACAGGTCGCCAACGGCAGCGTTCGCGAAAATTCCCGACGTGCCGAGACCTGCCGTCGCGATGTCGCCGCTATTGGTCAAAGACAGCTTGCCGAGGCCCGCGAACGAAAAAATTCCGAAGGTGGCGAGGCCGGCGGCGGCGATATTCCCCTCATTGACAATGGTGACGTTGGAGAACAGCGCATTTGCCGAGATCCCGGTGCCGTTCGAGGCGACATTGCCGCTGTTGGTGATGCTAATTGGCGAGAACCCGAGGAGGGTATCTGTGAGTATGCCGTTGGTGAATCCGTGCAGATTGCCGCTATTGTTCAGCGTGATCGAACCGCCAAGGATGGCCGTGTCGAGATCGACGACAATCGGGCCGCTTCTTGTGTTCGAGTTGTTGCAGGTGATCGTGACACCAATCAGCGGCGAGACGATTGGTCCGTGCTGACCGATCTTCAGACATGGCGCGGCGGTTGCGGATTCGCTCCACGTAACGACACCCAGCGGAAGGACGGCAGCAGACGCGACAATGCACGCACGCAGAGTCCTCCTTGCAAGGACGTTCAATGCCCCCGTCATTGGCCCCCCAGCCGGTTCGGGAATGTAACGCGCGAGCCTAGGCAATCTCGGCGCGGGCTGCCGCAAGCTTCCGATGTGGATGAAAGATATCCACAGCTCAATCGGTTGTAACCAATCGCAGATTCGTGGCCAACTGGCAATGGTGCGGACGCCGGGAGTCGAACCCGGACGGCCTTTCGGCCTCAGGATTTTAAGTCCTGTGTGTCTACCAGTTCCACCACGTCCGCGAGCTGGAGTCGCGAACTTACGCGGAGCCCCGCCCTGCGCCAAGCGTGGAACGCGTCCCTTCAGTTTCGATTCTACTCGGTTTCGCCTTCCGGGGCCTCGTCCGCGGGCATTTCCTCGTCGCCGGGCCCCTGATCGTCACCGTCCGTGTTCACCGGCAAACCGAGGCTTTTCTTACAGGCATCTTCAAATTTCTCATTGGTGCTGAGCAGATCCTCGAGCTTGGGATAATTCGTGGCATCCTCGTCGGTGATCTCGTCTTTATGCATCTTGGTCAGCATGTCGACGTCTTTTTGGCCGAGCTTGCCCTCTTGGTATTTGCCACCCACGCAATCGCAAAATTGCTTCGGCGTGACCTCTGTCGTCTCCTGGGTGCCCAATTGACCGGTGACCACTTCATCCTCCGAACAGGCGGCGATGAAGGCCTCGGTGCTGAGCTTGGCCGGAGATGCGGCGAGACTTGTGGTCGCGGCGAGCGCGGCGAAGAGAACAATACCAACCCCGAGAAAGGTGACGCGATACCTCATGTTTCCCTCCCGCAAACCCAACCCTTATTCGCTGAGCGCAAGCTTGCGCCCTAACGATATGAAATGAATCAGAGCTTGGAAACAGGAGAAAACGATTAAGCCAAGGCCGCAACCGTGTCGCGAGGCGCCGCTATTTCTTCGGCGGATCGAGCTTAATATGTAGCTCTTTCAATTGCTTGGGAGAGACCTCGGACGGTGCCCCCATCAGCAGATCTTCCGCCTGCTGGTTCATCGGGAACATCACCACTTGGCGGAGATTGTCCTCGCCACAGAGCAGCATGACAATGCGATCGATACCTGGCGCGATGCCGCCATGGGGCGGCGCGCCATATTGCAACGCGCGCAGCATGCCGCCGAACCGCGCCTCGAGGTCTTGCCTGGGATAGCCAGCGATGGCGAAGGCCTTCTCCATGATCTCCGGCTTGTGGTTCCGGATCGCGCCCGAGGACAGCTCAACGCCGTTGCAGACGATGTCGTATTGATAGGCGAGAATATCCTCTGGCTGCTTCGTCTCCAGTGCTTCGAACCCCCCTTGGGGCATCGAGAACGGGTTGTGCGAGAAGTCGATCTTCTTTTCCTCGTCGTTCCACTCAAACATCGGAAAGTCGACGATCCAGCAGAAGTCGAAGCGATCCTGCGCGACAAGGCCGAGATCGGTGCCGATTTTGGTGCGTGCGAGGCCAGCGATCGCCGCCATCTCTTTCGGCAGGCCGGCGACGAAGAACACCGCGTCCGCCTCGCTTAGGCCAAGCTGTGTGCGGATAGCCTCGGTGCGCTCCGGTCCCAGATTTTTCGCCACCGGACCAGCCCCCTCAGGCGGGCCTATTTCTTTCATCGTTCGGAGTTGTTCGGCAGCTTCTTGCCTCAAGAACTCCTTCAGCTTTGGGTCATCTGAACCAAGGAAATGCTCCTTCGCGAACTCCACGGGCGCCGGGTATCTCCAGAAGATGTAACCGAGCCCCGGCTGCCCCTCGCCTTGCGCCCAGGAATTCATCCGGTCGCAGAAAGCACGATTGCCTCCAGCCTTCGCCGGGATCGCCCAGATGCGGGTATTGGCATCCATTTCGATCATCGAGGCAAACACCTTGAAGCCCCCTCCCCGGAAATGCTCGGTCACGTCCTGCATCTCGATCGGATTGCGCAGGTCTGGCTTGTCGGTGCCGTATTTCCGCATCGCCTCGGCATAAGGGATGCGCGGAAACTTCTTGGTGACCTTCTTGCCGCCGCCGAACTCTTCGAACAGCCCGCGCAAGATCGGTTCGACCGCGTCGAACACGTCGTCCTGCGTGACAAAGCTCATCTCAATGTCGAGTTGATAAAATTCTCCCGGCGAGCGGTCGGCGCGCGCATCCTCGTCGCGGAAGCAGGGTGCGATCTGGAAATAGCGATCGAAGCCCGCTATCATGATCAGTTGCTTGAATTGCTGCGGCGCCTGCGGCAGCGCGTAGAACTTACCCGGATGCACGCGAGACGGAACCAGATAATCGCGCGCGCCTTCCGGCGACGACGCAGTGAGGATCGGCGTCTGAAATTCGAAGAAGCCGTCTTCACGCATGCGATGCCGAAGCGACCAGATGATCGCCTGCCGCTTCATGATATTCGCGTGCAGTGAATCGCGCCTGAGATCGAGGAAGCGATATTTCAGCCGCGTCTCTTCCGGGTAATCCGGCTCACCGAACACCGGCAGCGGCAGCTCCTTCGCCTCGGAGAGAATCTCGAGTTCTTTCAACCGGACCTCGACCTCGCCGGTCGGCAGATTCGGATTGATTGTCTCGGCCGAACGCGCCACCACCTCGCCATCGACCCTGATCACCCATTCCGGCTTCACTTTCTCGGCGCGCTTGAAGGCAGGAGACGCCGGATCGACCACGATCTGGGTGAGCCCATAATGGTCGCGAAGATCGATGAAGAGCAGCCCGCCATGATCGCGGACGCGATGCACCCAGCCCGAAAGCCGCACGGACTTGCCGACATCTTCTTTGCGGAGCGCGCCGCAAGT
>JANWJA010000009.1 GCA_025449615.1 Methyloceanibacter sp. | reverse complement strand
CGCGCCCGACATCGAAGCCTTCGGTCTTTAGCAGGTCGAGAATTTCGGCGGTGCTTGAGATCGCGTCGAGACCGACCGCATGAGCGGCCTGTCCCGCGGCGCCGGGATAGTCGGAAAGGATGAGAGCGAGCTTCCGCTCGAAGCGCGGCGTCGCGCCGAGCCTCGCCCATTGTGCCGCGGAGCGAGAAGCAGCCTCGATGCCGTCGGGCGAAGGCGCGTGTGCCACGCGAGCGAATTCGAGACCTTCGACTTCGGTCTGCTCCGCTTTGAAAGAGATCGCGGAGGAGAGCAGCCGGCCATCGAGCTCGGGCAGCACGACTTGCATGGCGAGATCGGCTTGGGATAGGCCGCGCGGCGATGATGCCCACGCGTCGTGCGACGAGCCGGAAGTGACGAGCTGCAACACTGGGACGCCTGCTGCCTCGAGCGGCGATGGCGCATCGCCGAGACGCGCCGAAAAGGCCGTGGCGTTGAGCACGACAGCGGGCTTCAGATCTCGAAGCGTGGTCGCGACGAAGCGAGCCGAGTCGGTATCCTTCAAGCTGCCGGCATAGGCTGCGCGAACATTCAAGCCCTTGGCATTGAGCGAAGCGGCGAGCGCATCGATCGGTGCGAGATCGCCGGCCAAGAGATAGGCGCGGTAGAACACGATGACGGAGAGTGGGCGGCCCGGTTTATCGGCAAGGCCAAGATCGTAGAGACCGTGCGTCGGCAACGGCTCGGCCGCGAGCCCGTGGTCAGGCGCAAGGCCTGCGAGATGGCCGGCGAATTGCAGTCCACGATTCATGTTGATGGGACCGCCTTGCGCGAAATATTGATCGAGGCGGGCGAGTGCCTCGCTGCTCACGGTGGAAAGCTCGGCAAGCCGGTGATCGTCCCTGCCGTCGCCCGGCAGCAGCGCCAGAGCGATGCCAGCTTTGCGGGCGGCGTGGGCCAGTTCCTCGGCGCCATAGCGCCAATAGTCGAGACCGCCAAGCAGCCTGACAATGACGCAGCGCGCGTTCTCGATGACGCGCTCGACATAGAGATCGACCGACATTGGGTGTTTGAGCCGCGACAGATTGGCGAGGCGGAGCGAGGGAAGCCTGTCCCTGTTCGCCGCCCAGGCCGAGGCGGCGCTGCCGAGGTCGCTGTCCGAAAACGAGAGAAACACCAAGTCCGCAGGCGAGTGGCCGAGATCGATGGCGGGTTCCGCCTCGTCCAAGCCTCTCGTTTCGCGGACCAGGATGTGCATTTCAGCCTCTGATGCCGGCTTCGATGGCGGCGCGGTCGAGCCCGGTCTCGCCGATGACGACGACGTGGCCGCGTCGTTCGCCGCCATGGGCCCAGGGCCGGTCGAAGGCCGAATTGAAGCGCGTTCCGACGCCTTGAACCGCGAGGCGCAATGGCTTGCCGGCGATGGCGACGAAGCCTTTCATGCGCAGTACATCGTGGGTTTCAGAGACGGTCTTCAGCCGTGCGATCAGCGCGTCAGGATCGTCGATCTCAGGCAGCATCACCACGAAGCTCTCGAAATCGTCATGCTCGTGTTCCAAACCTGCGGCGTCGTGATGCGAGGGCCTAGCTGCGAGATCGTCCTCCGCCGCCGCGTGCAGGCCGAGCAGCACGGCGACATCGACGCGGCCGTCGCGCGCCGCGATCACCTTAACCGCGCGCGGCACGATGGCCACGACTTCGGATTTCAGCTTTTCGCTGACACCGGCATCGATCAGATCGGTCTTGTTGAGGACGATGAGATCGGCCGCCATCAACTGATCCTCGTAGACCTCGGCGAGTGGATTGTCGTGCTCTACGGATGGATCGGCCTCGCGCTGGCGAGCGACTGCTTCGGGATCGTCGGCGAAACGTCCGGCGGCAACGGCGGGCCCATCGACCACGGCGATGACGCCATCGACGGTCAGCCGCGAGCGGATGTCGGGCCAGTCGAACGCCTTCACCAGCGGCTTCGGCAGAGCGAGGCCCGAGGTCTCGATGAGAATATGCTCCGGCGGCTCGGCCCGTTCGATCAAAGCCAGCATGGTCGGAATGAAATCCTCGGCGACGGTGCAGCAGAGACAGCCATTGGACAGCTCGACGATATTCTCCTCCGGACAATTGGTCAGGCCGCAACTCCGCAAGGTATCACCGTCGACGCCGACGCTGCCGAATTCATTGACGATGATGGCAAGGCGTTTCCCCTTGGCATTCTCCAGCACGTGGCGGAGCAGCGTGGTTTTGCCGGCGCCGAGAAAGCCGGTGATGATGGTGGCGGGGATGCGGGCGGTCGTCATTCGGCGGCGTCCTTGACTTGATCGAGGTGAGGAGGAAAGCGGGCAATTACGGCATGCTCCAGCGATGCCGGCCGCTTCGAGGGCAGCACCACACCGGCGCGGGCCTGGTTATAGGTCTTCGCATAGGTCAAGAGATCGGCGGCGTGCTCGGGCCCCAATTCGCCGAGCAAATAGGACCATTTGCCGGGGCTCGCGATAGCAACACTGCAACCGCGCTCGCAATTGGCGAAGCAGAGCACCGGGATTGGTCGAACCGGGGCGTCCTGACCCAGCTCGGACACACGAGAAGCCAGTTCGTCGAACAGGCGCTTGCCGTCGGTGCTCTCGCCTTCGGCCTCGCGCTTGATGCCGTGACGCCAGCAGGACATGCAGACATAGAGTCCCGCACGCGCCGGCACGCTGTTCCCCTCACCCGGCACGCTGTTCCCCTCAGCCGGCACGCTGTTCCCCTCAGATGGCACTCGACGCGTCCCAAGGGTGCGGTTAAGCGAAGAAACGAGGCGTCAGCCTCGCGCCGGCAGAATGCCGGTCACCGCTAGCAGCCAGGGCACCCCGCCCGGCTTTCGCGGGTCAACAAATCTGACGGCAGGTCTCCTGGCTCGCGGATGTTTCGCCGCTCATCGCCTTCCCAGGGCCTACAACCCCAGTGGTGCCTTGATGAGCCGCTCTCCGCTTACAGTTGCGGGGGCAGCTGCGGAATCGGAACGGTCAAGCTCCTCACCGCATTCCCTTTTCACTCCTCCTCGATGGAGGAGACCGTCTTCGGCTCAAGTTAAAGAACCGCGCCTCAAGCTTGTCAACGAAAAGACCCGCTTAGCTGATCGCGCTTGCAGGTAGCCGAACGGTCACTATAGTTTCCGCTGTCATCGGTTCCCGCTCTGAAGGCGGGACGTAAGACGGGAACGTGGGTGAGGGCAATCAGCCCGAAGCCCCGGCTGCCCCCGCAACTGTAAGCGGCGAGCCACCCTTCAGCACATGCCACTGGAGCCTTCGCTCCGGGAAGGCGGAAGGGCTGGTTATGACCCGCAAAGCCAGTAGACCGGCCGGTGATGAGCGAAACCCTTAACCGGCCCTCGGGTGGAGGGTCATGGGAGCAGACAATGACCACATTATCGACCAAGCGCCAGGATGCGGCGCAAGGTGACGTCGAGCTTACCGCCGCTCGCGCCGTCCCCATCTTCATGGCGGCGTTGCTCGGGATGTTCATCGTGTTCGGTGTGGGCTTCTCCCACATCGAGGCGGTGCACAATGCGAGCCACGACTATCGGCATTCCATGGCCTTTCCTTGCCACTAAGGAGGCCCAGATGGATTTCTTTCGCACAATGGTTTTGGTTGCCGCGGCCGCCGGTCTGATCGCCGGCCTCGGCATGACGGTGGCGCAGCAGTTCACGACAGTTCCGCTCATTCTCAAGGCAGAGGTGTTCGAGCAGGCCGGGGAGGCTAAAGCCGGGCCCCAGCATGAGCATGCGGATGCCAGCGCGCATGAGCATGATGAAGGCTGGGCGCCTTCCGATGGCTTCGAACGCACCGCTTTCACACTCGCCGCGAATGTCATAACCGGAATCGGCTTTGCGCTGCTCCTCATTGCGGTGAGCGAGCTTGCCGGCGGGATTTGCGGCTGGCGGCAGGGCGTGATGTGGGGCCTGGCAGCGTTTGCCGTCTTCACGCTGGCGCCAGGTCTCGGTCTTCCGCCTGAACTCCCCGCCATGCCGGCGGCAGAGCTCGGGCCTCGGCAGCTGTGGTGGATTGGCACCGTGGCTGCGTCCGCCTCGGGGTTAGCGCTGATCGTCTATGGACGGTCGGTGCCCGCGATCATTGGTGGCGTGGCGCTTCTCGTCGCTCCGCACATCATCGGCGCACCGCAACCTGTCAGCTATGAATCGCCGATCCCGGAGGGCCTGCATCACAGCTTCGTCGTCGCCGTGGTGATGACGACGCTGGTGTTCTGGGTGCTGCTCGGCGGGCTGGCCGGATATTTCCGCGAGCGCTTCGCCGCATCAGCTTGACCATGAAAGAGAGACACGCCACCGGGCACGAGAATTTGACGCTCGTGCTCGGCGGCGCTCGTTCCGGCAAGAGCGATCATGCGCTGAAGCTCGCGATGGCGGCGGCGCCTCCTTGGATCTTTGTCGCCACGGCGGAAGCGCTCGATGCGGAGATGCAAGAGCGCATCAAGCGCCACAAAGAGATGCGCGGCGAGGGTTGGGTCACGCTCGAGGCGCCGATCGACCTTGCCGGCGCCATGGAGCAGGCTCCGGTGGATACGCCCGTGGTGATCGATTGCTTCACGCTCTGGCTCAGCAATCTCATGCTCGGCGAGTGCAATGTGGATTCTGAGATCGGTAGATTCGACGAGGCGCTCGGCGCCCGCAGCGCCGCGACCATCGCGGTGGCCAATGAGGTCGGGCTTGGCATCATCCCAGAGACGCCGCTTGGCCGGGCGTTTCGCGACCAGGCCGGGGCGCTCAACCGGCATCTGGCGGCGCAGGCTGGAAAGGTCATCTTGATGGTGGCGGGCCTCCCTCTCACGATAAAGCCGGGGCAGTGATGTCAGAAATCGATGAGAACGCCGAACGGGAACGCCATCGCGCCAAGATGGCGAAGCGGAAGGCGGCACAAGATGCCGAGGTCGCGGGCAAGGCGATTGCGCAGAAGGGTCTGCTCATGGTTCACACCGGCACCGGCAAAGGCAAGTCGACGGCAGCCTTCGGGCTCGTGTTGCGCATGCTCGGTTACGGGAAGAAATGCGCCGTGGTGCAATTCATCAAAGGTGCGTGGAATACGGGCGAGCGGAAGGTGCTGGAAGGTTTCGGCCCGCTGATGGAGTGGCATACGCTCGGCGAAGGCTTTACCTGGGAAACGCAAGATAAAGCGCGCGACATAGCGGCGGCGGCCAAGGCCTGGGAGACGGCAAAGACTCTGATGCAGGATCCAGCATTGAAGTTGCTGGTGCTCGATGAGCTGAATATCGCGCTCCGCTATGATTATCTGCCGCTGGATGAGGTGGTTCAGACACTGAAAGATCGGCGCCCCGATCTCAACATCGTGGTGACGGGCCGCAACGCGAAGCCGCCGATGATCGAGGCGGCGGACCTCGTCACCGAGATGACTTTGGTGAAGCACCATTTCGCGCAAGGGGTGAAGGCGCAAGAGGGCATTGAGTTCTGATGGCGGCACGCGCCATCATGCTGCAAGGCACTGGCTCCAGCGTCGGCAAATCGCTGCTTGTCGCCGGCTTGGCGCGGGCGCTGGTGAAACGCGGCATCGCGGCCCGCCCATTCAAACCACAAAACATGTCGAACAACGCCGCCGTCACCAAGGAAGGCGGCGAGATCGGACGGGCGCAGGCGCTGCAAGCGCGCGCGGCTTACGTCGAGCCCTCGGTGCATATGAATCCGATATTGCTAAAGCCGCAGAGCGAGATCGGCGCGCAGATCGTGGTGCAGGGCAAAGTCTACGGCAAGGCAAATGCGCGGGAGATGCAGGAACTGAAACCGAAACTGATGCCGTTCGTGCTAGAGAGCTTCGGCAAGTTGAAGGAAGAGGCGGAGATCGTTTTGGTGGAAGGCGCCGGCAGCCCATCTGAGATCAATCTCCGCAGGAACGACATCGCCAATATGGGTTTTGCCCGCGCGGCTGGTTTGCCGGTGGTCGTGGTCGGTGACATCGACCGTGGCGGCGTGATCGCGAGCCTGGTTGGTACCAAAGCAGTACTCGATCCCGACGACGCAAAGCTGATCGAGGGCTTCATCGTCAACCGCATGCGCGGCGATGTTTCACTATTCGTCGACGGCATGAAGGAGATCGCGTCACGCACAGGCTGGGCGCCACTGGGACTGGTGCCCTTCTTTGACGGCGCGCGGCGGCTTCCCGCAGAGGATGCTTATGATCTCACGGCGATAGACCGGCCTCGCGGCAATGGCAGCATCAAAGTGGTGGTGCCCCTGCTGCCTCACATTGCCAATTTCGACGATCTCGATCCGCTCGCGTCCGACGCCGGCATCGATCTGATTATGGTCGAGCGCGGGCGCCCGCTCCCGCTCTGCGATCTCGTGGTGTTGCCGGGATCGAAGGCGACCATCGCGGATCTTGCGACCATGCGCGCCGAAGGCTGGGATATCGACCTCGCCGCGCATGTCCGGCATGGGGGCCGTGTGCTGGGGCTGTGCGGCGGTTATCAGATGCTCGGTAAGAGCATCGCCGACCCGGACGGCATCGAGGGCAAGCCTGGTGCGGTGACCGGGCTCGGTCTGCTCGATGTCGAAACGACGATCTCCGGAGAAAAGACGCTGGAAAAGGTCGAGGGCGTCACTGTTCAGGATGCGGTCCTGGTGCGGGGCTATGAGATGCATATGGGGCGGACGACCGGGCCCGGCACAGACCAGCCCTTGATCCGCTTCAACAACGGCACGATGGATGGCGCAATCTCAGCCGATGGCCACGTCGCCGGCACCTATTTGCATGGGTTCTTCAACAACGACCGGCAACGCACCGCATGGATCGAGCGTCTCGGGGGCTCGGCCTCAGAGTTCAGCCACGACGCACAAGTCGAGGCGGCGCTCGATGCGCTCGCCGAGCATCTGGAAGCGCATGTCGAGATCGACACGCTGCTCAAGCTAGCACGATGAGCGTCAGAAGCGCGTAGAAGACGATCTGCACCGCGCAGGAGGTGCGGTAGAGTGACAGCGCGCGGCGAATGTAGCTCGCGGTGAGATCGCTGCTGCCCTCGCCGATCCAAGGATCTTCGGTCATCGCGCCGTCATAGGAGCGCGGACCGGAAAGCTTGAAGCCAAGCGCGCCGGCCATGGCCGCTTCGGGCCAGCCGGCATTGGGCGAGCGGTGGTGGCGCGCGTCCCGCCACGCGATTCTCAGCGCATTTCGCGCGCTCGCACCGCGCTGAAAAAGCGCGGCAAGCGCGATCCACAGGACAGAGAGCCGCGAGGCCGGAAGATTGAGCCAGTCGTCGAGCTTGGCGGAGGCAAATCCGAAAGCGGCAAAACGCTCGTTCTTGTGCCCGATCATGCTGTCCGCGGTGTTGACGGCCTTGTAACCAACGATGCCCGCGAAACCGAGCAAGGCGCACCACAGGCTCGGCGCAACCACGCCATCGGAAAAATTCTCGGCGAGACTTTCGATCGCCGCACGGGCAACGCCGGCCTCGTCGAGGGTACTGGTATCGCGCCCGACGATTTCGGCGACCGCCGCACGCGCGCCATCGAGCCCCTGCCCTTCGAGCGCCTCGGCCACGTCACGCACGTGGTCATACAGACTGACTTGCGCGATGAGGGTGCTCGCGGCGATGGCGAGGAAGATAACGGCGTCGGCCTTCGGTAAAATGTGAAGAAGGCCGAATTGAATTGCGGCAGCGGGCAACAGCACCGCCAGCAACAAGACGATAAGCGCCAATGCTCCGTTGAGGCGGCGCTTGGCTTCAGGCATGCTCGATCTGTTGAGGCGCGAATCAAGCCAATCGATCAGCGCCCCCATCCAGACCACGGGATGGCGGATGAGGCGGTAAACGAAGTCCGGGTAACCGACCACCGCTTCGAACAGCAGCGCGGCAGTAATGAGAGCGAGATTGAAGCCGAGGCCCATGGATCACATTCCCATCGCAAGCCGGCCAGATCCGGCCGAGCACGGCGGCAGTCTCGACGCAGCGCGACGCCTGTTTCCAGAGGCGCCAGAACCCTTCATCGATCTTTCGACCGGCATCAATCCGTTCGCCTATCCAATTCCACCGCTTGCGGAAGGCCCCTGGACGCGGCTTCCCGAGCCTAGCGCCATCACTGCTCTG
>JANWJA010000008.1 GCA_025449615.1 Methyloceanibacter sp. | reverse complement strand
TCGTCACCAAGCGTGGCGATTGCCGCGGGCACCGTTCCAAGATTTCTTGGACGCAAGTCGAGACCGGGTCGGCCATCACCTGGAAATATCCGTCCTGTATTTTGCGCGGCGACGGCTCGAGCGGCGAGTTCTATTCGATCGCCATCTCCAACGGCTATCAGCAGGTCGATTCTGGCACCAAGATGATCCACCTGGGCAAGGACACCTCGAGCCGCATCATCTCCAAGGGCATCGCCGCCGGCCATTCCAATAACACCTATCGCGGGCTCGTCTCCGCGCATCGCCGCGCGTCCAATGCGCGGAACTTCACCAATTGCGACTCGCTCCTGATCGGCGACAAATGCGGTGCCCATACCGTGCCTTACATCGAGGCCAAGAACGCCTCAGCGCAATTCGAGCACGAGGCGACCACGTCGAAGATTTCCGACGACCAGCTGTTCTATTGCCTCTCTCGCGGGCTGTCGGCGGAAGAGGCGGTGGCGCTGATCGTCAACGGCTTCGTCCGTGACGTGCTACAGCATCTGCCGATGGAGTTCATGGCCGAGACGCAGAAGCTGATTAGCATCAGCTTGGAAGGCAGCGTCGGCTAGCCGCGAGCCAAATCACGAGTCACTGTCAAAGGGTTAGAGACAATCATAATGCTTGAAATCAAGAACCTTCACGTCGATGTCGACAACCGCGAGATCCTGAAAGGTCTCGACCTGAAACTGCCTGCGGGCGAAGTCCATGCCATCATGGGCCCGAACGGCTCCGGCAAGTCGACGCTGGCCTATGTGCTGGCGGGCAAGGAAGGCTACGAGGTCAAGGCAGGCTCGATCACCTGGAATGGCGAGGATCTGCTCGCCATGGATGCGAGCGAGCGCGCGGTCGCTGGTGTGTTCCTAGCCTTCCAATATCCGATGGAGATTCCGGGCGTCGCCACCATGACCTTCCTGCGCACGGCGGTGAACGCGGTGCGCAAAGCTCGCGGCGAGCCCGAGCTCTCCACGCCGGATTTCCTGCGCCTGGTTCGCGACAAGGCGGCCTCGCTCAAGATCGATGCCGAGATGTTGCGGCGCCCGCTCAATGTCGGTTTCTCCGGCGGCGAGAAGAAGCGGAACGAGATCCTGCAAATGGCTCTGCTCGAGCCTTCGCTCTGCGTGCTGGACGAGACAGATTCAGGCCTCGATATCGACGCCGTTCGCGTCGTGGCCGAAGGCGTGAATGCGCTCCGCTCGCAGAAGCGCGCCATGCTGGTCATCACCCATTATCAACGCCTGCTCGACTATATCGTGCCGGATCGCGTCCACGTGTTGTCTGACGGACGCATCGCGCGTTCCGGCGGCCCCGAACTCGCGCTCGAGCTGGAACGCTCCGGGTACGCTGAGTTCGGCGGCGCGGCGGCCTAGGATTGATCCATGGATTTGCCCGTTCAGCAGTTTCGCACCAAGGCCGAGCAGGGCTTTCTCGACGCCTTTGCCAAGGTCGAGAAGGAGCTTCCCGGCAATGATTGGGCTGCAGGACTGCGCCGGAAAGCGATTCAGGCCTTCGGCTCGCTCGGCCTGCCGCATCGCCGTATCGAGGCCTGGAAATACACCGACCTTCGCACCCGACTGACGGACGCCTTTCCGCCGCTCCTGGGTGGCCATGTCAGCAAAAACGCGCTTGCCGAATTGCTCGGTAAACCGGTCGCCAAGCTTCCAGCCTATCGCGTCGTCATCGTCGGAGGCTCGCTTCAGCCGGAGCTCTCCGACCTTGCAGCCTTACGCGCCGAAGGCGTGGAGGTGCTATCGCTCGCCGAAGCGCTGGAGGGCCCGCCTTCCTGGGTGAAGGACCATCTGGGCAAGATCAACCCGCAGAGCGACGACGCGGTGATCGCCCTTAATCTTGCTCTGATGTCAGGTGGCATCGCGCTCAAACTCGGCAAAGGCGCGACGCTGGATAAGCCGGTTCATCTCATCCATGTGGCCGACAATCGCGAGCCCGCATCCTCTTTCACCCGCCATGTGATCGTGGTCGAGGAGGGGGCCAGCCTCGATCTCTTGGAGAGTTACGCAAGTCTTGGATCGGCTGCTTCCTTAGGCAGCACCGTGACCGAGGCGCTCGTTTCCGACAATGCCGCCCTCAATCACGTGAAGCTCCAGGTCGAACATCCTGACACGACTCATCTTTCCGCCTGCCTCATCGGGTTGAAGCGGGACGCGCGCTACAACGGCTTCCAGTTCTCGACAGGCGCTGGGCTCACCCGCAATCAAATCAACGCCGGTTTTGACGGCGAAGGCTCGGCGGTGAATATTTCCGGCGCCTTTCTGATGCGGAACAAGCAGCATTGCGACACCACGCTCCTGGTCGAGCATCGCGTGCCCCATTGCTCAAGCCGCGAACTGTTCAAGGTCGTGCTCGATGACGAGGCCCGCGGCATCTTCCAGGGCAAGATCATCGTCTCGCCGAACGCGCAAAAGACCGACGGCAAACAAATGGCTGGCGCTCTCTTGCTTTCGGAATCGGCGGAATTCGACTCCAAGCCAGAGCTTGAAATCTTCGCCGATGACGTGGTCTGCGGCCATGGCTCGACCTCCGGCCAGATCGACGAGGATTTGCTGTTCTATCTCGAATCCCGCGGCATCCCAGCGGATGAGGCCCGCGCGCTGCTGATCCAGGCCTTTGTCGGCGAAGCGGTGGAATTGATCGAGAGCGAGGGCCTGCGCAATGTGCTCAATCGCGCTGCAGCCGATTGGCTGGGCGTTAAGCTCGATGAGACTACGATAGCATCATGACCGTGATGACCAAATCATCTGGGCTCGCTCCGGCGCCTTATGACGTCGCGGCGATCCGCGCCGATTTTCCCATCCTGTCGCAAAAGGTCCATGGCAAACCGCTTGTCTATCTCGATAACGGCGCCTCAGCGCAGAAGCCGAGCCAGGTGCTCGACACCATCGAGCGCGCTTATGCCGAAGAATATGCCAACGTCCATCGCGGCCTGCATTATCTGAGCAACCTTTCCACCGAGAATTTCGAGAAAGCACGCGAGACCGTGCGCCGTTTCATCAACGCCAGGTCCGACGCCGAGATCATCTTCACCCGGAACGCCACCGAAGGTATCAACCTGGTGGCGAGCTCCTATGGCATGGACCATATCGGGAAGGGCGACGAGATTGTGCTCACCATCATGGAGCACCATTCCAACATCGTGCCCTGGCATTTCCTGCGCGAGCGGAAGGGCGCGGTGCTGAAATGGGTGCCGGTCACCGATGAAGGCGAGTTCCGCATCGAGGATTTCGAGGCGCAGCTCAGCCCCCGCACCAAGATGGTCGCGATCACCCATATGTCCAACGTGCTCGGCACCATCGTGCCGCTGAAGGATGTGGTGAGGATTGCGCATGCCCGCGGCATCCCTGTGCTTGCAGATGGCGCCCAGGCCGCGGTCCACATGCCGGTCGATGTCCAGGACCTCGACGTCGATTTCTATTCCTTCACCGGCCACAAGCTCTACGGCCCAACCGGCATCGGCGTGCTCTATGGCAAAGAGGAGCTGCTCGCCGCCATGCCGCCTTATCAAGGCGGCGGCGAGATGATCGGCACCGTCTCTTGCGATCGCATCACCTATGCCAAGCCGCCGCACCGCTTCGAGGCTGGCACGCCGGCCATCGTCCAGGCCATCGGGCTTGGCGCCGCGATCGAATACGTCGAAGGCGTGGGCCGTGACCGCATCAAGGCGCATGAGCAGGCGTTGCTGGCCTATGCCATGGAGCAGCTCGCGCCCTTGCCCTGGCTCCGCATTTTCGGGACTGCGCCGAACAAGGGCAGCATCATCTCCTTTGAGATGAAAGGCGCCCACGCCCACGATGTGAGCACCATCCTGGACCGTTATGGCGTGGCCGTGAGGGCCGGAACCCATTGCGCCGAGCCACTTTTGGCGCGGTTCGGTGTCACCTCGACAGCGCGCGCCTCAATTGCCATGTATAATACTGTCGAGGAGATCGATACGCTCGTGGGCGCACTCCGCAAGGCGCACGAGATGTTCTCTTAGGTAAATGATTCAAATGTCTGAGAAGACTCAAGAAATGACCGACTTGGAAGATCGGAAGCCCGACGCCGAAGCGCCTGTGCCTGATGACATCAAGGCTTGCGTCGGCGCTACCGGTGGCGGCGATGGCGCCGCCTTGGGCTCCGCACTCCCCCCTGAAGAGGTCGAGCGGCTCAAATCCGACATCGTCTCCGCACTCAAGACCGTGTTCGATCCCGAGATCCCCGTCGATATCTACGAGCTCGGCCTGATCTACCGCATCGATATCGACGGCGACCGCAATGTCGATCTCGACATGACTCTGACCGCCCCTGGCTGCCCCGTCGCCGGCGATATGCCGCGCTGGGTGGAAAACGCGGTTTCCGCCGTGCCCGGCGTGGGCCAGGTCAAGGTCAACCTTGTCTTCGATCCGCCTTGGGAAATGAGCCGCATGAGCGATGAGGCCAAGCTCGCGCTGAATATGTTTTAAGCCTTGAACCGAGCCTCTATCTGACCCAAGTTCAGTCCATGACCATCGCAAACCGCACACTACCCAAGACCATGACTTTGACCGATGCCGCCGCCGAGCGTGTGCGCGCATTGATGGCGGCTGCCGGCAAGGAGCATGCAGCACTTCGTATCGGGGTCAAGAATGGCGGCTGTGCCGGCATGGAATACACGCTCGAATATGCCGAGGCGAAAAAGCCGCATGACGAGGTGGTCGAGGATAAGGGCGTCGAGATCCTGATCGATCCGACGGCCGTCTTATTCCTGCTCGGCACCGAGATGGACTACAAGGCCGACCGCTTGCGCTCAGGTTTCGTCTTCAACAATCCGAACCAGACCGGGTCTTGCGGCTGCGGCGAATCCGTCACCCTTAAGCCTGCCGGCGACAGCGCTTCCTAACCCGCAATAAGCGCCTTAAGCGCCGTCCGCCTCGACTCGATCGCGGCCGCGTTGCTTCGCTGCGTAGAGGTAAGCGTCGGCGCGATGCACCAAATCGTCGACCGGCTCGCCTGGGCGACAGGCGGCAACGCCGATCGAGAGCGTGACATGGCCAAGCGGCTGCCCGCGGAGTTTTTTGACCAGCTCGCGTTCCTTGACGGCCCAGCGAATGTCGTTGGCAAGGGCGACCGCGTCGGCGAGTTCGGTCCGGGGTAAGACGAGGGCGAATTCCTCGCCGCCATAACGGCAGGCATGCGCTCCAATCTTGATGCTTTGTTGGAACATTTGCGCCACGACACGGAGCGCCCGGTCGCCGGCCTGATGGCCGAAACTGTCATTCAGGCGTTTGAAATTGTCCACGTCGGCGAGCGCGAGGCAGAGCGGATCGCCGGTCTCTCTCGCCTCGAAGGCTTCCATTTTCAGCACCTGACCGAAGCGCCTGCGATTGGCGAGGCCGGTCATATCGTCGGTCAGCGATTCCGCGCGGACCGTCTCGAGGTCTTGATGCAGGTCCTGGATCACCGTCTTCGATGCGGTGATGCGTCGTTCAAGCGCGCGGCTGTGCTCGGCAACATGCTTGGTGGCATCGACAAGCGCCTCCACGACCATCTTGAGGTCGTTTGCCGTGAGCGCGCCGCCGAGATGGGGCATCAAGGCCTCGAGAGAGAGGCCGAAATTGCCGGTCGAGCGCAAGGCGTCGTCGATATTGTGGACGATTTCGCCGAGTTCGGCCGACACCTCAGCGCTGACCGTGTCGACCTTTTCGTCGAGCTTGAGATGCGTTGTCAGGATGCTAGGCGGCTCGCTATTTGGGGGCAGGTTCAGCTGCTGGGGATAGGCTGCGGCCCGTTCGGCGGTAGCGACAGTCCAATCAACTTCCTGTTCCTGAGCCACGCGCGCGCCCCCCAAATCAATGACACAAGGTCTTCCCAGGAAATCTCCTGGACCGACCGCCACGAATTTCTGCAAGCGGTAAGGATCGGATGTGGGGAGACGCTATTGGCCGCGAATTAACGGGGTATTAATCCGATCGATGAGTCGCGGGGCGATAATAAGGCGCAAGAAAATCAATGCGCTACGGGGACGGTAGGATTCGATTTGTGACGTTGGGGGAAGCGATGCTGCTCACGAAGTTGCAGCGCGCGACTTCGCTACTCGACCGGTCGCACCGATCGCATCATGAAGGCCGGAACATGGTCGCCCATGCCGCTCGATTGCTGGCGCCTTGGGGCGGGTTGGGGCCTGGCGTGTTGAGGGGACTTTGTGCTGTGCGCCTGCCGGTCTCGGCCATTGTCGTTGTGCTGGCGATGGGACGCTGGCTGGCGTTGCGGTTCTGGCTGGCGATGGGGCTCGGGCTGGCGATGGGGCTCTGGCTGACGATGGGGATCGGCCTGGCGCTGGTGCTCAGGCGGGCGGTGTGACTCCGCAATCGGTGCGTCCTGCGCCCGCTCGGCAGTGGCAGCCTGTGGCTGTTTTGCCGGGAGGACATCCTGTGTCGGTTTCGGCGGCAGGGACTTTGGAGCGCCGTGACGCGGCTGCCCGCCAGCTTTTGGTCCTCTTGCCCTTGGGCCTCTCCGGCCACGCGGAGCATCCGACCGGCCATTCGCCTCGCGGGCCTCGCTGAACTCTGGGGCGCCATCGAGCCAAGGGATCTCTTGCTTCAGCAAAGTCTCGATCGCTTTGAGCGCTTTATGGTCCTTCGGCGTCACCAGCATTGCGGTGAAGCCCTCGCGGCCGGCGCGCCCAGTGCGTCCGATGCGATGGATGTAATCCTCGGGATGGATCGGGACGTCGTAATTGAAGATGTGGCTCACATCGGGGATATCGAGTCCTCGAGCCGCGACATCGCTTGCGGCAAGGAAGGCGATCGAGCCGTTGCGGAAGGCGTCGAGCGTCGCGGTGCGCTGATGCTGATCCATGTCACCATGGAGACAGCCGGCGCTGAAGCCATGCTTGACCAGGGACCGATGCAGCAGCCCGACATCGCGCTTGCGATTGCAGAAGATGATGGCGTTCTTGACGCCGGTTTCCCGCATCAGTAGGCGCAACGCCTCGCGCTTCGCCTTTGGATCTTCCGGTGTCTTCTTCAGGCGCTGCACGATGGTCGCGGCGGCCGTCGCTTGCGGCGCGATCTCGATCCGCTCCGGTTGATGCAGGAAACTGTTGACGAGGCGCTGGATTTCCGTCGGCATTGTCGCAGAGAAGAACAGCGTCTGGCGGGTGAAGGGCAGTAATTTGCAGATGCGCTCGATGTCCGGGATGAAGCCCATATCGAGCATGCGATCGGCTTCGTCGATGACCAGGATCTCGATGCCGTTGAGCAGAAGTTTGCCGCGCTCGAAATGATCGAGCAGGCGCCCCGGCGTCGCGATCACCACATCCGCGCCGCGATCGAGTTTACGATCCTGCTCATCATAGGCCACCCCGCCGATCAGGAGCGCGATGGTGAGCTTGTGGCTCTTACCGAGGATCTCGAAAGTTTCGGCGACTTGCGCCGCAAGTTCACGCGTCGGTTCCAAGATCAACGAGCGCGGCATGCGCGCCCGTGCGCGTCCGCGTTCCAGCCGCGTCAACATCGGCAACGCGAACGACGCGGTTTTGCCGGTTCCAGTTTGAGCGATGCCAAGCACATCGCGGCCAGTGACGGCATGCGGAATTGCTTGCGCCTGAATGGGGGTGGGGGTCGTGAAGCCTGCCGCCGTGACGGCGGATAAGACTTTGGGACTTAGTCCGAGATTTTCAAAGCTCATGAATTGGCTAAATATATAGCGCCAAGCCGTATTGCCGGCGCCTATGCTTCCTCAGCACGCAAGTTTTGCTTTCAACGATTCGCAACCCTCACGCAAGTACCTGTAGGCTTCCAAATAAGCGCGAGCGCGCTGAAGCGCAAGTGGCAAATGCCACATTTCAACCTACGAGACGAAGCACCGCAGTCGGCTTAGTCCTCTTTACCAGGTGCCTCTTTCTTGGCTGGAGCGTCGTCATCACTCTTCGCCGGGGCCGCGGCCATGGCATAAGTGCCGGGTTGCCCAGCCTTAACGAACAGAGTGATGTCTTTATCGGCATCCAAATCATAAGAGCTGACGACGACCGTAACCTCGTTGTCTTTGCCTTCCTCGCCCTCGAGCTCGATCGAGGCATTGGCAAGTCCTTGGTCGTTGATCTCCTTGATCGGCACCGTTTTCACCACCGCAGGAATGGGGCTGCCTTCCGAGAATGCGAGCCATTGCAGATAGACATGCGCGCCGAAGGTCTTTTGATCGCCGGTCATGAGCACGATGGCGCGATAGAACCCGCCCTGCTTGTCGATCGACCAGGATCCGCCGGTTACCACTTCCGCCACTTCCGGCGCCACGCCGTCGATCAATTTGGTGTCGTCGGCAAGCGCGATTCCAATGGGCGCGGCGAGCGAAACAAGAACGGCAGCGCGGAGGATCGTCTTAAGCATGGGGAACTCCCTCTTTCTTCCGCGCGAATAACCGGCGCGACCTATGGACCCGCTTCACGAAGGCGATTTATAGAGTATTGCGGCGCGTCGCGACAGGGGGTGAGGAAGCCAACAAATGAGCCAGCCTGACTTTGCCGATGTCGCCGTGAAGCCGCCGCTTCTCTTCCTTGGTGCGGTTGTAGCGGGTTTGCTCCTCAGCCTGGCGCTTCCCATCGGGCCCGGTCTCGGTTCGGCGAATGAGCTTGCCGTCGCGGTCGGACTGACCTTCGTCGTGATTGGCTTTGCGCTCGCCGCATTCTCGGTGCGGACCTTCACTCGCGCTGGCGCCGATGTCGTTCCGGGCCGCCCGGCAACCACGCTCGTCACTAACGGTCCGTATCGCGTCACCCGCAACCCGATCTATATCGGTTTCATACTTCTCTATTTCGGCATCGCCATTCTCGCCACCAGCGTCTGGATGCTGCTTCTGCTCGTGCCGCTGCTCATCGTCTTGCAGCGCGGCGTGGTGGAGCGCGAAGAGACCTATCTCGATGCAAAATTCGGCGAGGAGTACGGGAAATACAAAGCGCGCGTGCCGCGCTGGCTGTGAGCCGGCGTCAAATATCCAGCACCTCGAGCGCCGCGAACTCTGCACGCTCTTGAATGAATTTGAAGCGGGCTTCCGGCTTGTTGCCCATCAACTGATCCACGACCTTGTTGGTCAGGGTCCGCTCACTTTCCACGATCTCGACTTTCAGCAACGTGCGGAGCGAAGGGTCCATCGTCGTCTCCTTCAATTGCCGCATCGGCATCTCGCCGAGACCTTTGAAGCGCGACACGTCCACTTTGCCCTTGCCGTTGAACTCCTTCATCATCAGCTGCTCCTTATGCGCATCGTCGCGCGCAAAAAGCGTCTTGCCGCCTTGGCTCAAGCGATAGAGCGGCGGCACGGCGAGATACAGATGTCCCTGATCGATCAGCCCGCGCATCTCCTGATAGAAGAAGGTGATCAGGAGCGAGGCGATATGCGCGCCGTCGACATCGGCGTCGGTCATGATCACCACCTTCTCGTAGCGGAGATCCTGATCGCGATATTGCGTACCGGTGCCGCAACCGAGCGCCTGAATGAGGTCGGACAGAAGCTGATTGTCGCCGAGCTTCGATGAACTCGCGCTTGCCACGTTGAGGATCTTGCCTCGTAACGGCAGCACGGCCTGGCTCGCGCGATCTCGCGCCTGCTTCGCCGAGCCTCCAGCTGAATCGCCCTCGACGATGAAGATCTCGGTGCCTTTGGCTTCGCTGATGGCGCAATCAGCGAGCTTGCCCGGAAGCCGCAAGCGCCGCGTCGCGCTCTGCCGCCCGACCTCTTTTTCTTTTTTGCGGCGAAGCCGCTCCTCGGAGCGATCGACGACCCATTCAAGCAGTCGGTTGGCTTGAGTCGGGTTGCCGGTCAGCCAATGGTCGAAGGCGTCGCGAATCGCGCCTTCGACGATGCGCGTCGCCTCGGCACTAGAGAGTCTATCCTTGGTCTGGCCCTGAAATTCCGGCTCGCGCATGAAGAGCGAGAGCATCGCGGCGGCGGTGCCAAGCACGTCCTCGGCCGTGAGCTGCGCCATCTTCTTGTTGCCGGCGAGCTCGCCATAGGCGCGCAAGCCCTTGGTGAGAGCAGAGCGCAAACCCGCCTCATGCGTACCGCCATCCGGCGTCGGCACCGTGTTGCAATAAGAGCTAATGAAGCCGTCCTCGCCCGCGACCCAGGCGATCGCCCATTCCACCGAGCCGTGGCCTTCTTTCTTTTCGATGCGTCCGGAGAATGCGTCCTTGGTGACGGTTTCCTGCCCCTCGATGCGGTTTGCGAGAAAGTCCTTGAGGCCACCCGGGAAATGGAACACGGCTGTCTCGGGCGTGTCCTTATCGCCTTCGAGCAGCTGCTTGGCGCAGGACCAGCGAATTTCCACCCCGCCGAACAGATAGGCTTTCGAGCGGGCCATCCGGAACAGCCGCTTCGGGTCGAAGGCTGCGCCCTTGCCGAAGATTTTCGGGTCCGGCCTGAATCGGATCGTCGTGCCGCGGCGGTTCTTCACCGCGCCGAGAGCCTTCAGCTTTCCGTCCGGCGCGCCGCGCGTAAAGGTCTGGCGATAGAGCTTTTGTCCCCGCGCCACCTCGACTTCGAGCGTTTCGGAGAGCGCGTTCGCGACCGAGACGCCGACGCCGTGCAAGCCGCCGCTCGTCGCATAGACCTTGGAGTTGAATTTGCCGCCCGAATGCAGCGTCGTCATGATGACTTCGAGCGCCGATTTCGCTTTGAATTTCGGATGCGGATCGACCGGAATGCCGCGGCCGTTATCCGTCACCGTGAGAAAGCCGTCGGCTTCGAGGCTTACCTCGATCCGGCTCGCATGCCCGGCAACCGCCTCGTCCATGGCATTGTCGAGCACCTCGGCAAAAAGGTGATGCATCGCCTTTTCGTCAGTGCCGCCGATATACATGCCGGGACGCCGGCGCACCGGTTCCAGCCCCTCCAGCACCTCGATGTCATGCGCGGTATAGTCCTCGCCATTGCTGCGGCCGGCTCGCGCAGGCTTCGCCTTGTCGCTCGACTTTGACGCGCGCAACGGCTTCCGCTTCGACTCCTCGTCGAGCTTGGAGAACAGATCGCGTGTTTTCGCCTTCTTGCGCATGACGCCAGGTGGGAACGAATCTCTTGAGTTGCGGGAACTAAAGCATGATCCGGAAAAGTGGGAACCGGTTTTCCGACAGGATCATGCTCAATTGAATCCTAGAGCGCTATCGTGAGTCGGCCTAGGGATAGAACTCTAGGTCGCACGCGGCTGCGGCTTTTTCAAGGGGCCAGCGGACCTCGGTACTTAAGCGATCTTGCCGCCGCCATTCTTGGTGATGACCACGACGGATGGCCGGGGCGGGCGGTCGTCTCTGAAATCTGGCCAGCGGGTCGCAGGGTTCTTGAAGGTCGACGGCCGGCCGAAGCCGTAAAGGCATTCGGTTCCGTCGGCACCTGGATGCTGCACCGAGAGGAACAACGTCTCCCGGTCGGGAGTGAAGCAGGGGCCGCACAATTCGGCGCCGACCGGCACCCGATAGAACAGCTTGGAGGTTCCAGCCCGCTTGCCTTGGGTCTCGAGTCCGTAGAGGCCGTCAGCATGGCCAGTTCGGGCCCAATTGTCCCCTTGATCGGTCGCGATCCAAAGCCGCCCCTCATCGTCGACACAGGCATTGTCGGGGCATGAGAACCAGCCGTCATCGGAGGTGGCGGCGTTCCACATCGCATCCACGCCGCCGCGCGGGTCGTGCGGGTTTCCGCATTTGACCAGAATCTTCCAGCTGAAATTGTCTTGTGCGTGGTCACCGTCGCGCGGCGTGATCTCGATGATATGGCCGAACAGATTTTCGGCCCGCGGATTTGCGTTATCGACCTGATCGGCCTTCCGCTTATCGTTATTGGTCAGCATCACGTAGACTTTGCCCGTGACCGGATTCGGCTGCACGTCCTCGGGGCGGTCCATGCGCGTGGCGCCGAGCAGGTCCGCGGCGCGCCTTGCATCGATCAGCACATCGGCTTGCGAGTCGAACCCGAATTCCTTCGTGAGCCACGGCGCACCGAAGCTGAGTGGCAGCCAGCGCCCGTTTCCGTCGGCGTCGAAACGCGCCGCGTAGAGCGTGCCGTCTGACAGCAGCGACATGTTCGCCTTGCGGTCGCCAGCGTCGTAGCGCCCCTTGGAGACGAAGCGATAGACATATTCGCCCCGCGTATCGTCGCCGCAATAGACCACGGCGCGACTGTCCTTGCTGAGCGTGGTCTCGGCGCCTTCATGACAGAAGCGGCCGAGTGCTGTGTGCTTGACGGGAACGGAGTTTGCGTCGAACGGATCGATTTCCACGATCCAGCCAAAACGGTTTGGCTCGTTCGGCTCCTTGTCGACATTGAAGCGGTCGTGAAATTTCCCCCAGGCTTGCCACAGCCCGGGCACGCCGTAGCGCGCGTAGCTCGCCGCCTGATCGCCACCGAGATCCTTGCTTGGCTTGTTTTCGCCGTCGCGACGGTCGGTCCAGAAATAGGCGTGAAAGTTTTCCTCAGCCGTCAGGTACGTCCCCCACGGCGTCATGCCGCCGGCACAGTTATTGAGCGTGCCGATCGGCTGCTTGCCCGATGCATCGTTCTTGGTCTGCAGCCTGACATCGCCGGAAGCCGGGCCGTCGTTGGTCATGGGCGTGAGCGGGCTTATGCGGCGATTATACGGGCTATTGAGGACGATCTTCCAATCCTCGCCATCACGCACGATCTCGACTACCGTGACGCCATGCGCGGCGATTTCGATATCGACCAATTCCGCCGTCATGTCCTTGAAGCCGGTCGTGTCCTGCCGCTCTTTCAGGATGGGGAACATCAGCTCTTCGTTGGTGTATTCGTGATTGACGCAGAGCAGCCCATGCGTGCTGCTGCCATCAATCGGGAAATACGCGATATAGTCGTTGTTGTAGCCGAATTGCCTGAGCTGAGAAGCGGCGGTCTGCTTCATCGGATCGAACGGCAGCGAATCTGGGAACAGTTTGTCGCCCCAGCGCAGCAACGGCCGCGCCCGGTAGCCCGGCGCCACGTGGTGATCGGTATCGACGCCGGCATCAAGCTCCTGAAACGCGAAACGATCGTAGGACTCTTCAGCCGCGGCCTTGCTGCTCGCCAGCAGCGAAGGGCCGAACAGAGACGCAACCGCAACCACGCCGAGCGTGCCGCCCATCATTTCGCGGCGGCTGTAACGCTTGAGGATGACATCGCCGATCATCTCGCCCTCTTGCGGGCCCCGCGGCAAATCGTCGGCGGCCTCGCAAGCCGAGGCCCTGTTGCGAAATTCGTCTGTCTTAGCCATATGGAACTCGACTCTCCGCGGAATGCGTCGTCAAACTAGATCGGCTCCATGACAGATTTGCGAATAGGTGAGAGCAATGGCTGAACATACCCCCATCTGCGATTTTGGCTGGAAGGCGCCGGCCTTCACGCTTCCAGGCGCCGACGGGAAGACCTATAAGCTCGAATCGCTCCGTGGGAAGAACGGCACGCTGGTGATGTTCATCTGCAATCACTGTCCCTATGTGCAGGCGGTGACGGACCGCATCGTGCGCGATGTCGGCGAGCTGAAAGGTTTTGGCGTGAATGCGGTCGCCATCTCCTCCAACGATGCCGTCCACTATCCGGACGATTCCTTCGACAACATGAAACGCTTCGCACGTGAGCGGGGCTTCAACTTTCCCTATCTCTATGACGACAGCCAGGACGTTGCCCGCGCTTACGACGCCGTCTGCACGCCGGACTTCTTCGGCTTCAACGACAAGCTCGAACTGCAATATCGCGGGCGGATCGATGCCAGCGGTCGCGATCCATCGCCTCCAGGTGCCCGCCGCGAGCTGTTCGAGGCCATGAAGCGGATCGCCGAGACAGGGCATGGCCCTCGCGACCAGACCGCCTCAATCGGCTGCTCCATCAAATGGAAGGCTGCCTGACCCTTTACCTCGCGTTAAGCCTATCGCTTTCCCGATTGTTTACGTCCGCTCCCTAAAATTTGTCTCAAAGGCAATCGAGTTTCAAAGGGGCAAAGCGCGTGCGTTATTTCCTTCTCGTGATGTTGGCGTCGGCCGCGCTCTATGCGGTGGTGAGGGTAGGGGCGAGTAGCCCCGAATTCGTGCTGGTCGATGCCGGGGACTCCACCGGCAGCATCACCTCGCCGGATTTCAGCTTTTGGTTCCTCACCTCGGTCGCGGGGCTGACCATCGTCTCGCTCTGCCGTTTCGTGGCGTTCGGCATCCCGTCAATGATCGGGACTTGGTACGAGGGCCAGAAGGACTGGATCTACACGCTTGCCTTCGCCGCGATTGCGTTCGGGGCCTATTACTTCATGTGATGAGCCGAACACAGAGAGTCTAGGGGGAGCCTGGCGGGACCTATTCACCGACAGCTCGCGTACCGGGGGGTAACGCGGGGTTCGAAAGGTTCAGCGGGCAACAAAGAGGGGCGGCCGTTTCGCACGGCCGCCCCTTTGCTTGTCTGCAAATTCGTCTAGAGCGTTACACGCTGTAATACATGTCGAACTCGATCGGATGCGGCATCATCTCGAAGCGCTCGACCTCTTCCATGCGAAGCTCGAGATAGGAATCGATGGCATCGTCGGTGAAAACATTGCCCCTCTTCAGGAAGGCGCGGTCCGCATCGAGCGACTCGCAGGCCTCGCGGAGCGACCCGCAAACGGTCGGCACCTTGGCCAGCTCCTCGGGCGGCAGATCGTAGAGGTTCTTGTCGATTGGATTGCCGGGGTTGATCTTATTCTCGATGCCGTCGAGACCGGCCATCAGCATCGCCGCAAAGGCGAGATAGGGATTGGCGCCGGGATCGGGGAACCGCACCTCGACGCGCTTCGCCTTCGGTCCTGAGCCGAGCGGAATGCGGCAGGACGCCGAGCGGTTGCGCGAGGAATAAGCGAGCAGCACCGGCGCCTCGTAGCCCGGCACCAGCCGCTTATAGGAGTTGGTCAGCGGGTTGGTGTAGGCGTTGAGCGCCTTGGCGTGCTTGAGAATGCCGCCGATATAGTTGAGCGCCATGTCGGACAGGTCGGCATATTTATCGCCGGCGAACATCGGCTTGCCGTCCTTCCAGATCGACTGGTGCGTATGCATGCCCGAGCCGTTATCGCCGAACACCGGCTTCGGCATGAATGTCGCGGTCTTGCCATAAGCCTGCGCCACGTTGTGGATCACGTATTTGTAGATCTGCATCGAGTCGGCCAGTTTGACTAACGGACCAAACTTGATGCCGAGCTCGTGCTGCGCGGCGCCGACTTCGTGGTGATGCTTCTCGGTGACGACGCCCATATCGGCCATGACCGAGAGCATCTCCGACCGCAGATCTTGCGCCGAGTCGATCGGTGGCACCGGGAAATAGCCGCCCTTGGTGCGCGGCCGGTGACCGAGATTGCCCATCTCGTATTCGGTGTCCATGTTCGAGGGCAACTCGATCGAGTCGATCTTGTAGCCGCAATTGAACGGCTCGGCAGCGAAGCGGACGTCGTCGAACACGAAGAACTCGGCCTCGGGGCCAAACACCGCGGTGTCGCCGGCGCCGGTCTGCTTCAGATAAGCCATCGCCTTGTTGGCAATACCGCGCGGATCGCGCTCATAGGGCTCGTTGGTGAGAGGCTCGAGCACATCGCAGAAGATCGCCAGCGTGCTCTGCGCAAAGAATGGGTCGAGCACCGCCGTACTCGTGTCCGGCATCAGCTTCATGTCCGACTCGTTGATCACTTTCCAGCCGGCGATGGACGAACCGTCGAACATGATGCCGTCGTTGAAAGCGTCCTCGTCCATCTCGCGCACGTCCATGGTCACGTGCTGCATCTTGCCGCGCGGATCGGTGAAGCGAAGATCGACGAACTTGATGTCCTCATCCTTGATTTTCTTAACTAGGTTCTTAGCGTCTCCCATTGTACTCCCCTGTCATTGGCATGTTTGATGATGCACGGTCGGCCACATTCGGGCCGCGCGTTGCATCAGATGGCATCGTTCCCCGTCTCGCCGGTACGGATACGGACCGCTTCTTCCACGTTGGATACGAAGATTTTCCCATCCCCGATCCGGCCCGTCTTGGCGGAGGTGATAATAGCCTCAATTGCCTTTTCTACCATGCCGTCGCCCAGCACAATCTCAAGTTTCACCTTGGGCAGGAAATCGACGACGTATTCCGCGCCACGATAGAGTTCCGTATGGCCCTTCTGACGGCCGAAGCCCTTGGCCTCGGTGACGGTGATGCCTTGGAGGCCGATCTCCTGCAGCGCCTCCTTCACCTCATCGAGTTTGAAGGGTTTAATGATTGCCTCGATCTTCTTCATGCTTGTTCTGACCTCCCAAGGGCGCAAAAAAGGAGCGCTCCGCCGACCAGCCCGCCTCTTAACAGTTTGTGAGGGGGCCAAAGCACACCCTATGCCAATCCCTAGGCACAATATTTGCCAAGAGATGTCAGCGCCTTAAGACAGGCTTTAGGAGGATTGGCAACCTCCGGCATGCGGGCGCGCACAAGAAATAAGCTGCATGATTAAAAAACAAGCAGCAGTCATTCGCGTCGCTTTTGGACTTTTCTGGCATGGTGCGTCGGATGTTCCGAGGGGCCGTGATCGATCGATGCTTGAACTCCTGACCGCAAAGGAAATGACCGAGGCCGACCGGCTCGCCATCGCGGGCGGCGTGCCGGGTCTTACGCTGATGGAGAATGCTGGGTCGGTCGTCGCCGATGAGGTCGCCCGGCGCTTCCCCGATGCAGGCCGCGTCACAGTGCTTTGCGGTCCCGGCAACAATGGTGGCGACGGCTTCGTTGCTGCCTGCCTGTTGCGGGACAAGGGCTACACCGTCCGGCTCGCCCTCCTGGGTGATGTTGCGCGCCTTGCCGGCGACGCCGCCGCTATGGCCAAGCGTTGGGAGGGGACAATCGAAGCGCTGAGCCTCGATCTCCTTGTCGGCGCCGAAATTATTGTCGATGGGCTTTTCGGTGCTGGCCTCGCGCGCGACATCGAGGGCGAGGCCGCGAAGCTGATCGAAGCCGTCAACGAGAGCGACATCCCCGTCATCGCCATCGACGTCCCGAGTGGCATTGACGGCACGACCGGAGCGGTGAGGGGCGTTGCCATCGAGGCGCTGGCGACCGTGACCTTCTTCCGGTTGAAGCCCGGGCATCTGCTTTATCCGGGTCGCGGATTCTGCGGCGACACCATCCTCGCCGATATCGGCATTGCGGCAAGCGTGCTCGACACCATCGAGCCGAAGACTTTCGCCAACGAGCCCGAGCTTTGGCTCGCCGACTTCCCCTGGCCTGACGCTACGGGACACAAATATCGAAGAGGGCACAGCGTCGTCGTGTCCGGCCCGCTATGGAGCACGGGCGCCGCACGGCTCGCGGCACGAGGCGCGCTTCGCGCTGGCAGCGGTCTCGTGACCGTCGCCTCTCCGGCAGACGCGCTTGCCGTCAATGCCGCTCAACTCACCGCCATCATGGTTCGCCTTTGTGACGACGCTCCTGGGCTCACCACTATGCTCGAAGATGAACGCAAGAACAGTGTCGTAATGGGTCCGGGCGCCGGGATCGGCCAGCGGCTAAAATCGATGGTGCTCGCGGCCTTGAGCTCCACGACCGCGGTCGTTCTCGATGCGGACGCGCTGACTGTCTTTGCCGATGACAGCACAACACTCTTCACTTCGATCGCGAACCGGACCGCGCCCGTCATTCTCACGCCGCATGAGGGCGAGTTCGCCTCTCTCTTCGGCAAAATCCGTGGCCGCTCGAAGCCCGATGCCGCCCGAGAGGCTGCCTCTCGTTCGGGCGCCACCATTCTCCTGAAAGGACCTGATACCGTCGTTGCCACGCCGGACGGAAGAGCCTCGATCAACGCCACTTCGAGCCCGTGGCTTGCCACCGCCGGCAGCGGCGATGTGCTCGCCGGCATGATCGGAGGGCTGCTTGCTCAAAGTATGCCGGCTTTCGAAGCGGCAAGTGCCGCCACCTGGCTGCATGGCGCGGCGGCACTCGCCTTTGGCCCGGGCCTGATCGCCGAGGACCTGCCGGAGATGCTCCCGGAAATCTTGCGGGAACTCCTGGAAAGCCCAAGCGATACGCCGTTCTAGCGCCCCAAATGACCCTTTATTGACACAGTCCCGCCTTAAGGGGAGAGATGTCACCTTGAAGGTCAAACATAGCTCTGTTTTTCCCCCTTTCATGCGAACAAGCGGCAAAATTCTCTGGCTTTCCTTGACCCTCATCCTTGGCGTGGGCCCGGCCCATGCCGAGGACAAGACCATGTTCCGCGCCCGAGAGGGTGCCGCTGCGCTGCTCCGCGGTCAGTACGATAAGGCCATCACCGCCTATGACGAGGTGCTGGCGACGCCCGAGATCGCTGACTTCGTCAAGGCAGCGGCCTACAGCGATCGCGGCGTCGCCAAATGGCGCCAGAAGCGCACCACCGAGGCCGTCGACGATTTCAACCTCTCGATCCAGATCTCGCCTGAGAATTCCACTGTCTACAATAATCGTGGCAATGCGCTCATGGATCTCGGCCATCCCGACGAGGCTGCGCGGGACTTCGACCGCGCCATCGCCCTGTCGCCGAATTACGGCGCCGCCTACAACACTCGCGGCAACGCGCGGTCAGCGCTTGGTCAATATGAGCAGGCCTTCCAGGATTTCCGCAAAGCCGCCGAATTGATGCCGACCAGCGCCGTGCCCTTCAATGGCCGCGGCAAGGCTCACGCAGAGCTCAATCGTTACCATGCCGCGATCCGCGATTTCACCCGAGCGCTCAACCTCAACAACAAATACGAATCTGCGTTGCGCAATCGCGGCGAAGCCTATCTGGCCGTGGAGCAATACGACCAGGCCGCGGACGACTTCACCCAAGTGCTCGCCGCTGATCCGGACCAGCCCGACGTTCTGTTGTTGCGCGCCCGCGCCTATATCGCTGCCAAGAAATTCAATCCGGCGCAAACCGATCTCGACAAGGTGATTGAGGCCAAGCCCGAACTCGTCGACGCCTTTATCGAGCGGGGCATCCTGTTGGCGGACGTCCGGCGCTTTGAGCCCGCCATCGTCGATCTGACCCATGCCATCGAGCTCGATCCGAAGAATGTCAGGGCGTACGCCATGCTCGCCTCGGCGAAACTTCAATCCGGCGACAACGACGGCGCCTTGCAGGATGTGAATTCCGGTCTGACGATTTCACCTGGCGACCCTCCGTCGTTGCTGATCCGTGGCAGCATTTACGAGGCACAGGAGCGCACCTCGGACGCCATCGACGATTACAAGAACGTGCTCGCCAGGGATCCGTTCGATACCGCGAGCCGGGATGCTTTGCAGCGGCTCGGGCAAGAGGTGCCGGAAGAGCAGGGTGACGCGCTGGCCGTGCCGGTCTCCGGCTGGGTGATCAAGGAGCCGGCAAAAGGCCGCTACATCGCCAGCAACCCGAAATATCCCTCGCTCCGCGCCGATTTGGAAATGTTCGGTTCTGGCAAGCCGAAAATCCTCGAATGGACTTTACTGAAGGACGCGCTCGCCGGCATTGGCTTGTTGCGCTACTACGCCGGCGATCTTGGCGACAGCCGAGGCACCAGCCTGGAATATGTCGCCATCGTCGACACCTGGGCCAACAAAGTCATCTCGATCGAACCCCATGCCTGGGGCGCCAATGAAGCGCAATGGAATTGGCAGTCTGTATCGGTCGTCGTCACCGATCCCGACGGCAATGCCAATGAAGTGAAGCTTCGCAAGCCCAAGGTGGTCCGCGCGCCAAGAGATGACGGCGACTTCTTCGGATTCGGCGGTGGCGGCCAAGCCGACGCTCGCAGCGGCGGCGCCCGTCGCGGCGGCGGCCGTGACAACGGCGCTTTTAATTGGCTGTTCCGGTGAGGACGGAGACGCGGTTTCTCGCCAGCGTCCGTGACGACGCCGAGGCCTCGATCGCGCTTCAGGCCGGCGCCGATCTCATTGATTTCAAGGAACCGTCAGCAGGCGCGCTCGGCGCCGTCGATCCGACCTTGCTGGCGAACGCGGTCAGCTCGATCGCCGGATGCGCGCAAACCAGCGCGACGATCGGCGATCTCCCCATGGAGTCAGAACGGCTCCGCGAAGCCGTCATGAGCGTCGGCACAACCGGCGTCGACTACGTAAAGCTTGGCGCTTTTCCGGACCAGCACGCCGAAGCGGCGATCGCCGAGCTGGCACCCGTCGCTCGCGAGCACTCTCTTATTCTTGTCCTGTTCGCCGATGCCATGCCGGAATTCGACGCCGTGGCGCTGGCCGCGGCGATCGGCGCCCACGGTGTCATGCTCGATACGATGGGAAAGAGCGGCGGATCGCTACTCGATCACCTGGAGATCGGGGAGGTCGCACGATTTGTTTCCCGGGCGAGAGGCTATGGTCTGATTGCGGGCCTCGCGGGGTCCCTAAAAGCCCGCCACGTGGCACCCCTATTGGCGCTTGAGCCCAGCCTCTTAGGCTTTCGCAGCGCGCTCTGCCGCGGCGGCGCCCGCACCGCTTCCATCGATCTCGAAGCCTGCGCCCGCATCCGAGCGCTGATCCCATCCGTTAACGAGCCGAGCGGGGAAATGCCGAGACTTCTTTCGCCCGCTCTATGCTAGAGCTTCGCGCAGAGTAAACTAGCGCCGCGATTGGAGCTCTGATGGTCCAGAAGCGAACGAGCAAAGTTGCGGGCAAGAGCGCGGTCCTGGACCGTGTTTTCGTCCACGATTTAGTGCTCGACGTCGAGATCGGCGTCTACACCCATGAGAAGGGCGTCACGCAACGGGTGCGGTTCTCGGTCGATGTCGATATCCTGCCCGCCACGGCCAGTCTGAACGACGACATCCATCGCGCGCTCGATTACGACCACATTATCTGCGGCGTCAAATCCATCATCGCCCGCGGCCATATCAATCTCGTGGAGACCTTGGCCGAGGAGGTGGCTAACCTCTGCCTCGACCATCCGCGCACGGCGCGGGTGACCGTCAGAATCGAAAAGCTTGACAAGGAGCCCGGCGCCGTTGGCGTCGAGATCGTGCGCGTCAAGCAGGGAGCACGACGGTGAGCGAGAGGCGGCGGGAGCTAAGCGAACGAAGCCTCGTCACATCGACCGGCCTGATCGTCGTCAAGCTCGGCGGCAGCGTCGTCCGTTCCAGCGAGCTGCAATCTTGGCTCGATGCCATCGCGCAAGGCGCGGGCCGCGTCGTCGTCGTTCCTGGAGGTGGCGCGCTCGCCGACGAGGTTCGCTCCTCGCAAAGCTCGCTCGGCTTCGGCGATGAGGCGGCGCACCGCATGGCGTTGCTCGCCATGGATCAGCTGGCTTGGGCAGTCGCTGGCCTAAGGTCTGGTTTCGAAGTTGGCGACACCGAACAGGCTTTGCGCGATGCGCTTGAGCGGAACCAGGTCGCCGTCTGGGCGCCGTATACGCTTGTCTCTGGCCGCAGCGACATCCCGCAATCCTGGACCGTGACCTCGGACAGTCTCGCACTCTGGCTCTCCGGACAACTCGGCGCGGGTTCCTGCTACGTTATCAAGTCCATCGCGCGGAAATTCGCTGCCATCGGCGCGGATCAACTTGCGCGCGATGGCGTTGTCGATGCGGCCTTCCCGTCAATGTTGCGACAGACAGCCGTGAACGCCTATTTGCTCGGCCGGAGCGACCAAACATCCTTCGCCAAGATGCTCGCCGGCGCCGGCGCTTGCGGCGCATCCATCGATTGATGAGCGCCATGGCCGAGAACATCCTCTTCCTTACCGGACATCTGGCAAGGCCGCGGCTCGAGGCGGTGTTGCAGAGCATGAAGGCAGGCTTCGGCTGGAAGGTGCTGGATATCGGGGTGAAGGTCGCGGCCTTGATGACCGAGGAGATCATCGCGCGGCGCCTGACGAAGCCTGTGGAAGCGGACCGCGTCATGCTGCCGGGTCGCTGCCGCGCTGATCTTGAACGTTTGAGCCAGAAATTCGGCGTACCCTTCGTGCGCGGCCCCGATGAGCTGAAAGACATTCCGCAATTTTTCGGCCGCGCCGCCAAAGCCGTCGATATGACCAAATACGACATTCAAATCTTCGCCGAGATCGTCGATGCCTCGGCGCTACCGGTCGAGGCAATTCTCAAACGCGCTGAGGACTACACCCGAAAAGGCGCCAACGTCATCGACATTGGCTGCCTGCCCGATACCAAGTTCCCGCATCTCGAGGAAGCGGTCCGGGCGCTGAAGAAAAAGGGCTGCAAGGTGAGCGTCGATTCCTTCGACAATGACGAGCTGTTGCGAGGCGGAAAGGCGGGCGCGGATTATCTCCTCAGCCTGAACGAGGACAATCTTCACATCGCCGATCAGGTCAAGTCTGTCCCCATCCTCGTACCGAAAGAGCATGGCGACATGGACTCGCTCTATCGCGCCATGGATGCGCTCGACGCCAAAGGACACGACTATCTCGCCGACCCGGTGCTCGATCCGATCAATTTCGGCTTTACCGCATCGCTCGAACGCTATGCGGAGCTTCGCCGCGCCCGTCCTAAGGCAGAGATCTTAATGGGCACCGGAAATTTGACCGAATTGACCGACGCCGACACCACCGGGATCACCGCGGTGCTGCTCGGTATTGCCTCAGAGCTTCACATCCGTCATGTGCTTGTGGTGCAGGTGAGCCCGCATACCCGCCGCACGCTTGAAGAACACGACATGGCGCGGCGCTTGATGTACGCCTCGCGCCAGGAGCACGATCTGCCCAAGGACTACACCGACGCTCTGCTCTCGCTGCATTCCAAGCGGCCGTTCCCGCAAGACCCCGAAGAGATCGCGCTAGCCGCCTCCGAAGTGCGCGACAAGAATTTCCGCATCGAGGTCGCCGAGGACGGCATTCATATTTATAACCGGGACGGCCATCATATTGCGCAGGACGCATTGTCGCTGTTTCCAAAACTCGGCGTGGAGAGAGACGGCGCACACGCCTTCTATCTTGCCACAGAGCTGGCGCGGGCCGAGATTGCCTTCCGGCTGGGAAAGCGCTTTAGCCAGGACGAGCCGCTCGATTGGGGTGTCTCGGCGGATGCCCCGCTGGAAGACCGGACCAAGCTGAAGGCTGCCGGCCATACGCTGATCGCCAAGCGGAAGAACAAGGACTAAGAATTTTCAATGCCAATGATCCGTGAGACCATCGTCACCACGCTTCACGCTGACGGCAAGGTGCATATCGCGCCCCTCGGCCTGATCATCGAGGAGGGGGGTTACGTGCTTGCGCCATTCAAGCCGTCAGCCACGCTCGACAACCTCCGTGCCACGCCTTTCGCGGTCGTGAATTTTACCGACGACGTGCTGGTCTTTGCCGGATGTCTCACCGGCAAACGCGATTGGCCGACGCACCCGGCGGCCCATATTTCCGGCGCCGTGCTCGACGGCGCGCTGACCCATTTGGAGCTGGAGGTTGAGAGCGTCGAGGAGGACGAGCTTCGTCCGCGCTTCCACTGCCGCCTCGTCCATCAAGGCGTTCATGCGCCGTTCCAGGGCTTCAACCGCGCCCAAGCCGCCGTGATCGAAGCCGCGATTCTGACCAGCCGCTTACACATGCTGCCGCGCGACAAGATCGAGCGGGAACTTGCTTATCTTCAGATCGCGGTAGAGAAGACCGCGGGTCCAAGAGAGCATGAGGCGTGGCGGATGCTTGTTGAGAAAATCGAGGATCATTTCAAGCACGCGCCGCAAAGCTGACGTCAAACGGAGGAGGGGAGGATGACACAATCTCTCCGCATCGACTGCGCCGCCGCAGGTATGGCACTTCTGCTCGTAAGTGCCCAAGGAGCAGTGGCTGCGCCAAACGCAGGCGCCGAGGGCAAGGTGCTGCTCGAGCAGAATTGCAGCCGCTGTCATTCCATCGCGAACAAAGGTGAGAGTCCGCTTTCTAAGGCGCCACCGCTTCGCGACATCTATCTCCGCTACCCGATCGAGCAGCTCGAGGAAGGTTTCGCTGAAGGCATGGGGTCGAAGCATCGCGACATGCCGCAAATTCAGTTCTCGGATGAGCAGGTCGCAGCGATCCTCACTTATCTCGGCAGCATCACCGGCGTCGATCCGGCGACGCGGCCGCGCGCTCCAGCTCAAGGGGAGACGCCGCCATAATCACCGCAGAATTTCCATCAAGCCAATGAGAGATTTGATGACCGACATCAGGAATGTCACCGGGACTGCCTTTGTCGTTGCCGAGTTCCGTGCCAGCGAGAATAGTGAGCCGAAGCCGATCTATGTCGATCCCGTCGTGCCCATCTTCCTCGATGAGCGGACGAAGCTTGCCGCCGCGGGGATTTGCGCCGACTTCTCGCCGGGAGCGATGAATGTCCGGATTAGGACGCGCTATTTCGACGATAGGCTGGATCAGGCGATTGGCTCGGGCTGCCGGCAAATCGTCATTCTCGGCGCCGGCCTCGATACCAGGCCGTTCCGCAAGCAAGCGCCGGGAGTCATCTATTACGAGATCGACGACGCCAACACGCTGAGCTTCAAGCAGGAGCGGCTCGAAGCTGCGGGCTATCGCGCCGCCGATGTTTTCATTCCCGCGAATTATGTCGAGCAAGGCGTGCTGCCTCTGCTGGAAGCCAACGGTTTTGATCGCGGCGAGCCCGCCTTCTTCATCTGGGAAGGCAACACGATGTATCTGTCGAAACAGGTGAATCTGAATGTCTTGGCCGAGTTGCGGGACGCATTACGCTCCTTCAGCATCACTTTCGACTACATGTCGGAGGCGGTGATCGACCATGCCACCGGGGAGGCAGACATCACCAAATTCGTCGAGCGCTTTGCCGCGATGGGTGCGCCCTGGCAATTCGGCATCGACGACCTCCCAGCCTTTGCCAAGGAAGCTGGATTATCCGTCGCCGACAATGTGACGACCGCCGATCTGCACCGCGCCTATTGGCCGGGGCGCGCAATAACCACGCGCATGTTCGACCATTACGCGCTGTGCACGCTTGAGCAGTCCGCAGCCAATCAGCGCGACTGGACCGGTCCGAGATAGGGCTTGTTGAAGCGCGCATCGACGCAAGCCGCGCCGTCCCAAAAATGAAATTCGCCACAACTAGCGGGACGCAGCGGAACCTCTGTCACGAGAGGTGGATTGAGCGCGGGCGGCGCATCCGGAACTGGGACAGGAACTACCGCCGGCGGCGGATAACCGTGCTGCCGATAATAGCGGTGCCAATAGTCGGCCTTCTGCACCAAAGGAGCGGCGGTCTTTAGCCACAGCGGCGGAATTGCACCAGCCTCAGCATGGCCGGCGGCCAAACCAAATCCGATCACGAGCAACCCAGCTGACAACGCATTTACATAGGTCATCCAACGATTCCCTTTATGACTTGCTTTCGATCGGCTTAGCCAAACGTGTGCCGACAGAGATCAGCAGCAGCTCGTAGGCACGGTCGACGATCTCATCGAGCGACCTGGTCCGTGCGAACATCGCCTTCGCCTCGCGCAGGAACTCCTCGCGGGTGGGGATATGGGGAAGATGCAGCGTCGGCAATACCTCGGTTGCGCGCTGATGCGCGCGCGCCAGCATGTCCTGCAAGGCTGACAGTTCCGGTCCCTGCAGAGCGGCAGCAATCGCCTGCGCCACGTGCTCTGAGTTAAATCGCGCCGCAAGCTGCTCGGCGGCGCGATTGATGACGGCAACGCCGAGCCGCTGCTCGTTGCGCAACACCTGCTCTGGCGGCAGTCTCAAGTCCCAGACCAGTCCGAGCCAGGACAGTCCCCGCAGCAAATAATATGTTGGATCGATCTCCCACCAGCGAAAGCCCTGCCGCACGCTGCTTTGGAACGCGTGATGGTTGTTGTGCCAGCCTTCTCCCATGGTGAAGACCGCGAGCAGCCAATTGTTGCGGGAATCGTCGCCCGTCACGTAGCGGGTGCTGCCGCTGACATGAGCCAAAGAATTGATGCAAAACGTCGCGTGATAAACCAGCACCGTGCTCCACACGAATCCAACCACGAGGCCTGACCAGCCGGCAACAAGAAAACAGAGAACCCCGAGCATCACCGCAGGCAACAGCTCGAATTTGTGCAGCCACCGGAGTTCCGGATAGCGCATCAAATCGCCGACCTTGTCGAAATCGGGGAGGTCATGCGTGCGCGAGAAAATCCAGCCGAGATGGCTGTAGATGAATCCTTTGTGCCGCGGTGAATGCACATCGTGCTCGGTATCGGAATGCAGATGGTGATGGCGGTGTTTGGATGCCCACCAGATGACACTCTT
>JANWJA010000007.1 GCA_025449615.1 Methyloceanibacter sp. | reverse complement strand
TTCGACAATGCATTCGCGATGCTTCGCCAAGAGCTGCTTCGCGCCGGCATCGCCGGTCAGCTGTGTCATCTCGGGGAAATAGGTTGCGCCCCACAGAATTGGATTTCCCAACTTGCCCCTATTGACGGGGACACAAATCGCTTCGCGGTCCTTCGCAGCTGTCATGAGTGCCGCAATGTCGCTTGGTTCGATCCGAGGCATATCGCCGAGTAGGATCAATGCGCCGTCGCAATCCGGCGTTAACACGGCGAGACCCGCGCGAAGCGAGGTGCTCAAGCCATGCTCGAAGTCAGGGTTATTGACGATGGTCACGTCGAGACCATGCAAGGCAGCGGCGACGCGATCGGCTTCGAAGCCGGTGACCACGATGATGGGGCAGACGGCGCCACTTGTGAGCGCAGTTTCTACAGTGTGCGCGATGATAGGCTTGCCGTCGATGATCTCAAGAAGTTTGTTGAGCGGTCGCATGCGCGAGGAGCGGCCCGCGGCCAGCACGATTGCGGCGATGGTCATTTCCGGCCTTTGCCGCGTTGCACGGCGGTGATCTCGGCGATGATCGAGACGGCGATCTCGGCAGCGCCTTGCGCGCCAATGTCGAGACCGATTGGCGCGTGAATGCGATCAATGGCCTTGCTCTTAACGCCCGCTTTCAGCAGTCGCTCGACGCGCTTGGTATGGGTGATCTTGCTGCCCAAGGCTCCGACATAGAAGGCCTCTGAGGCCAGCGCATAGATGAGCGCGGGATCGTCAATCCTCGGGTCATGGGTCAGCGCGATCAACGCCGTGCGTTCGTCGACGCCGATCTTCGACAGCGCTTCGTCGGGCCACTCGCCGAAAATCTTCGCATCGCCGAAACGTTCTTTGGTGGCGAACGCCGAGCGGGGATCGACGACGATCGTTTCGTAACCGAGAGCTCGCGCCATCTGCATTAAAGGTTGCGCCACATGCACGGCCCCGACGATGATGAGGCGCGTCGTGGGATTGAGCACGTTGATGAAGGTTTCGCTGTTGGCGCCGGCTGCCGTGCTTTTGTCGCGGCGAAAGGCATCGTCCAAAGTTGGCGCGAGATCGGGGGCCAGATCGCCCGGCTTGTGAGCGAGGCGCCGCGCGCCGGAGGACAGTTCGGTGACCAGCGCCACCTTGCGGCGCGCGCCAGTATCCTCGATGAGCTGATGCAGCACGGGCTTTGCAGGGTCGGGATCGAGCTTCTCGACGAAGACGCGGATGGTGCCGCCGCAGGCGAGCCCGACCTTCCAGGCGGTCTCATCCTCGACGCCGAATTCCAGCGTTTTCGGCGCTGCCGTGGCGATCACGTCTTTGGCCTGCTCGATGACTTCGGCCTCGACGCAGCCGCCAGAGACCGAGCCCAGAAAATTGCCGTCTTCGTCGATCAGGAGGAGGCTGCCGACGGGCTGCGGCGCCGAGCCCCAGGTCTGGATCACGGTGGCAAGCGCGATGTTCCGGCCATCGTTCAACCAGTCGAGGGCTTTGCCGAGAATTACCGGGTCTGCCGCGCTCATGTGCTCGCCTTATCTCCGCCTGGGGTTCTGACTAGAATTATTGTCCAGATTTCGTTGACGGATTGACAGCATTATCGTGGACAGCAAGGGACATATCCTATTCCACGCCAGATGAATCAGGCATTGTCGCGCTCCCGGCTCATGAGGCGGCCATGAATCTGAACACGATTACCGAGGTCAAGCGCCCCACAAATGTCGAGGAAATTCCGGCTTGGCACGATGGCTTTGCCTGGCTGGCCGGCGGGACTTGGCTGTTCTCGACGCCGCAAATCACCACCCATACGCTGATCGATCTGGAGAGCTTGCGCTGGCTCGCGCTCAAGGCCGGTGCGGATGGACTCGAGATCGCCGCGACCTGCACCATCGCAGAGCTCGAGCAGTTCAAGGTGCCTCCGGAATGGACCGCCGCGCCGCTGCTGAAGCTCTGCGCGCACGCGCTTCTGATGTCGTTCAAGATCTATAACGCCGCGACCGTCGGCGGGAATATCGTGATGTCGCTGCCCGCCGGCGCCATGATCTCGCTCACGACCGCGCTCGAAGGCGTTTATAGACTCTGGCCGCGCGATCAGATCCCGCGGAAAGTGCCCGCAATCAATTTCGTCACCGGCAATCACGCGAATGTTTTGCGGCCGGGAGAGCTGCTGCGCAGCATCCATCTTCCTGCAAGCGCGCTGACCAGGGATTTCGCCTTCCGCCGCAACTCGCTCACGCATCTCGGACGGTCAGCTGCGCTCATCATCGGCACCAAGAGCAAAGGCGGTAAAGACCTGACGCTGACCATCACGGCTTCGACGCCAAAGCCGGTGCAGCTCCATTTCGACACCATGCCGACGACGCCCGCTTTACGCCACGCTATCGAAGCCGCGATTCCCGATACAGACTGGTTCGACGACGTGCATGGCTCGGCGCCCTATAAGCAGCACCTGACGTATTACTACGCCGAGCAGATCCGCGCGGAGCTCGCCGCGAAATGAACCTTACGGTCAACGGCAAGAAGCTCTCGGCGGCACCCGCGCCCGGGCAATGCCTGCGCACCTATTTGCGCGAGCATGGTTGGTTCGGCGTCAAGAAAGGCTGCGACCAGGGCGATTGCGGCGCCTGCACGGTCCATATCGACGGCAAGCCGTTTCACTCTTGTCTGGTGCCGGCGTTTCGCGCCGAAGGCCGCGAGGTGACGACCATCGAAGGTCTCGCCAAAGACGGCGAACTGCACCCGATGCAGAAGGCGTTTCTCGACGCGCAAGCGTTTCAATGCGGGTTTTGCGCCGCCGGCATGATCATGACCTCGGCCACGTTCAGCGAGGAAGACCGGAACGATCTGCCGCGTATGCTTAAAGGCAATCTCTGCCGCTGCACCGGCTATCACTCGATCGACGATGCGCTGCATGGCGTGGTCAATGTCGAGGACGATGTCGCTGGCGAAGCGTGCGGCAGGAGCGTGCGCAATCCATTCGCAGAAGGCATCGTCACCGGCAAAGCGCATTACACGCTCGACGTGCCGCCGATGGACGGGATACTGCATCTCAAAGTCTTGCGCTCGCCGCATCCGCATGCGCGCATCAAGTCGTTAGGCCGCGACAAGGCACTCGCCGTGCCGGGCGTCGTCGCAATCTACACTTGGGAAGACGTGCCGCGGAAGCTCTACTCAACGGCGACGCATGAGGATCATCTGGTCGATCCGGACGATACCTACATCCTCGACAATTTGGTGCGTTTCGTTGGCCAGCGTGTCGCGGCCGTGGTGGCAGAAACCGAAGGCGCCGCGGAAGAAGCCTGCCGGCTGCTCGAAGTCGACTACGAGCTGTTGCCGGCCGTGTTCGATCCGGAAGTGGCCATGACGCCGGTGGCACCCGTGCTGCACAACAGAAGCGTCGCCTTTCACGACAATATCTATGTCGACATCCATGGCGAGCTCGGCAGCGTTGAGCAGGGCTTCAAAGAGGCCGACGCCATCCACGAGATGACCTATTCGACCTCGCGGGTGCAGCACGTGCATCTGGAGACGCACGGCTCGCTCGCCTGGCGGGGCGAGGACGGGCGCTTGCATGTGCGGACCAGCTCGCAGGCGCCGTTCATCGCCAAGCAGAAGCTTTGCTATCTGTTCGGATTGTTCGACCGGGACGTCCATGTGTTCACCGAGCGGATCGGCGGCGGCTTCGGCGGCAAGCAGGAGATGATTTCGGAGGATCTTTGCGTGCTCGCCACGCTGAAGACCGGCCGTCCGGTGATGTGGGAGTTCACGCGGGCGGAGCAGTTCATCGGCGCTACCACGCGGCATCCGATGACCACCCATGTGAAGCTCGGCGCCAAGAAGGACGGCACTTTCACCGCGCTTCAGGTCCGCGTCGTGTCCAATACCGGCGCCTATGGCGGCCATGGCGGCGAGACGCTCGCTGCCGCGCTTGGCAGCCCGATCGCCGCCTATCGCTGCGTCAACAAGAAGGCCGACGGCTACGCCGTTTATACCAATATGGTGCCGGCCGGCGGGTTCAGAGGCTATGGCGCCTCGCAGACGACGTTTGCCATCGAATGCGCCGTTGACGATATGGCGAAACTCCTGAGCATCGATCCGTTCGAGATCCGGCGCAAGAACATGATCCGGGAGACCGACCGGATCGAGTCGATCTGGAAAGACCCCTCAGACGTGATGTTCGGCAGCTACGGCATCACGCAATGTCTCGACCAGGTCGAGGCGGCGCTGAAGAGCGGACGAGGCTTGCCCAAGCCCGAAGGCGAGGATTGGGTGGAGGGAACCGGCGTTGGCATGGCAATGCTCGAATCCGGGCCACCCACCGAACACCGCTCCGGTGCGGAGATGCGGCTCCTGCCCGACGGCACCTATCACCTCGCGGTTGGTTCGACCGAGATGGGCAACGGCTCGACCACGTCCCACCGCCAGATCGCGGCCTCGGTGCTCGGCACGCGCGCCGACGCCATTGCCATTATCAACGGCGACACCGACAAGACGCCTTACGATACCGGGACCTTCGCCAGTACCGGCACGGTCGTCGCGGGCCAGGCGGTGGAGAAGACGGCGAGGGCGCTGCGCGACGTGCTGATGGATTTCACCGCCCGCAATTTCGACTGCAAGCCTGAAGATTGCAGTCTGCAGGACGACGCCATCATCTGTGCCGACCGGAAAATTCCACTCACCGAGATTCACGCGGTCGGCGCCAAGATCGGCGACCATTTCGTGGTCAGGCGCAAAGCCTATCTGTCGCCACGCACCATCGGCTTCAACGTGCAAGGGGTGCGGCTCGCGGTGCATCGCGTCACCGGCGAGGTGATGACTTTGCAGAGCGTGCACGCCGCCGATATTGGCAAGCCGATCAATCCGATGCAGTGCCGCGGCCAGCTCGACGGCGCCGTCGCCATGGGCTTCGGCTGGGCGCTCTACGAGAAGATGGTGTATGACGACAACGGCGCGATGGTGAATCCGGCCTTGCGCGACTATCGCATTCCGGCCTTCGCCGACGTGCCGCGGAGCGAGATCTATTTCGCCGATACCTATGACACGGTCGGTCCGCTCGGCGCCAAGGCGCAAGGCGAGTGCGCGATCAATGCGGTGGCGCCGGCGATCGCCAATGCCATCGCGAATGCGACCGGCGTACGCTTCCCGGACCTGCCGTTCACGCCGGACCGGATCTTCGACAAGCTGAAGTAATTTTCAGAGCAAGGACTGAACTAGCTCGCCTTCTCCGCCGCGGACGTATTGCTCGGCCGCCCATCCAAAGGTTTGCCTTTGTCCCAGGCCTCCTTCTTGTAGGCATTGCCGTCCTTGGTGATCTTGGTCGTCCAGCCGGTGTTCCAGGTGATCACCGCGGCGCCGTTCTCTTCTTTCCA
>JANWJA010000006.1 GCA_025449615.1 Methyloceanibacter sp. | reverse complement strand
CGTGCCGGCAAGGTAGCCCAGGTCCATCGTCATGGTGACGGTGTCGCCGGCTGTCTCGCCAAGCGTTGTTGCGAGGATCTTGATGATCCAAAATCCGAGCGTGACCTCGGGGACTTTGCTCGCGCCAAGGCTTGCGCCGTTTGCCATCCTGGAATTCCGTACCGCGCCCGTCAGGCTAGCCGGTTCGGAGACATAGCAGATTGTTCGTTGTTTGAGCTGTTCGGCGCTGCGTCAAATTTGCGCCCCGGTACCTGGCCCTATAAATGGTCCTTTCGCTTGGAAATGATGTTGAAGCTCTTGTCGAGCTTGACGTCGTAGCTCTCGCCTTCGGCGCAGACCACGCCGCCCACTTCGTATTCGTCGGACTCAACCTCTAGCTTTTTGAGGCCGGTGCACCCTGCGGTGCGCAGAGCCTCGACGACCTTGGCGATCTCGTCCAGCGATGCCGGCTTGGACGCAAGCTTGTCGCAACCTGCCAGCAGCGTTGAGCAAAGTAGAAATATCAAAACGCTGCGCATCTCATTTCTCCAATTGGCTGGTGGGTTGCTTGTGCGTCTATCCCTATAAGGGCCGTGCTGTGGGGATTGATCTAGATCAATCTTCGCAGCGGCCGGCAATGCCTACCGGCTCAGTGATAACCCTCATCGCCGACCTGCCAGAACACATAATAGGAGTAGGCAGTGTAGCCGAGAATGATCGGTAAGAGCGGCACCGCGCCATACAACATAAAGAGTTGGGATTCGGGCGCGGCGGCAGCTTTCCAGATGGAGATGTCGGGCGGGATGATGAAGGGGAACAGGCTGACGGCGAGTCCCGTGTAGCAGAGCAGAAAGATCAGGACACCGAGCAGGAAGGGCGCGTAGCGGTAGCGGCGATCAAGCGCGAGCCAGAGTGCTATGACGGACACTGCCGTGATCAGCGGCACGGGCGAGAGCATCACCATATGCGCCGGCTTGAACCAGCGCGCGGCGATCTCGGGATGCAGGAACGGGGTCCAGACGCTGAAGATCAGAATGAAGGCCGCGAGCACGACGAGCGCTTTCCGCGCCACGCGATAGGCCCAGTCGCGCAAATCGTCGTCGCCTTTCATGATCAGCCAGCCTGCGGAGAGCAGAACGTAGCCTGAGAGCAGCGCGAGCGCGGTGACCACCGAGAATGGCGTCAGCCAATCGAAGGCGCCGCCGGCGAACTTGTTGTCGACGACCTTGAAACCCTGAATGAAGGCGCCCATGACCACGCCCTGCATCAAGGCGGCGGTGATCGAACCGCCGGCGAAGGCGAGATCCCACAGATAGCGATAGCGCTCCGACTTGAAGCGGAACTCGAAGGCGACGCCGCGCAGGATCAGCCCGATCAGCATGAGAATGAGCGGGATGTAGAGCGCAGGGAGCATCACGGAATAGGCGAGGGGAAAGGCCGCAAGCAGGCCGCCGCCGCCCATCACGAGCCAAGTCTCGTTGCCGTCCCAGAACGGCGCCACCGAGTTCATCATGGCGTCGCGATCTTTATGCGAGGGCGCGAGCGGGAACAGCACGCCAAGGCCGAGATCGTAGCCGCCGAGCAGCACGTAGAGAAATACCGCGAGCGCCAGGATCGACGCCCAGATCATCGGCAGCAGGATGGGGAGATATTCGGTCATGGATTGCCCGCCGCCTCCATCGGCCTTCGCGATGCATCGCCTCCGGCGCCGATCGGCGGGGTTGCGTCAGGCCCGGCACGCACCAGCTTGGCGATGTAATAGACGCCGGCGCCGAACACGACGCCATAAGCGAGCACGAACAGCGCCAGTGAGAAGAATACGCTGCCGCCGGGTACCGGCGAGACGGAGTCCGCGGTGCGCAACAGACCGTAGACGGTCCAAGGCTGGCGGCCGACCTCCGCGACGAACCAGCCGGACAGCACGGCGAGGAAGCCGAGCGGGGCGGCGAATTGCATCGCCTTCAGGAATAAGCGGTTGGTATAGAGGCCGCCGCGGAACCAGAGCACGGCGCCGGTCAGCCCCAGCGCGATCATGATCATGCCGATGCCGACCATGATGCGGAAGGCGAAAAAGGGGATGATCGGGTTTGGTCGGTCTTCCGGCAAAAACGATTTCAAGCCTTTGATCTCGCCGTTCCAGTCATGGGTGAGGATCAGGCTGCCAAGCCTTGGGATCGCGATCTCGAAATGATTGGTCTCGGCCTTGGGGTCGGGAAGCGCGAACAGGATCAGCGGCACTTCGGTCCCCGTATTCCAATGTGCTTCCAGCGCGGCGATCTTGGCGGGTTGATATTTAAGCGAATTGAGCCCGTGCATGTCGCCGAGGAGGAGCTGCAGCGGCGCGAGCCAGACGATCAGGCTCAAGCCCATGCCGAGCATGATACGGCCATGGGCGATGTTGCGGTCGCGCAAAATGTACCAGGCGCCGATGCCGCCAACCATGAAGGCGGTGGTGAGATAGGCCGCGGCCACCATGTGCGAGAAGCGATAGGGGAAGGAGGGATTGAAGATCACCTGGTACCAGCTGGCGACATGGAGCACGCCGTCGCTGCCCATCACATGACCGGTCGGGGTCTGCATCCAACTATTGGCGGCGAGAATCCAGAACGCGGAGATCAGCGTGCCGCTCGCGACCATCAGGCTCGCGACGAAATGCACCGCGCGCGGCACGCGATTCCAGCCGAACAACATGATGCCGAGGAAGCCCGCTTCGAGAAAGAAGGCGGTGAGCACTTCATAGGCCATCAATGGGCCGATGACATTGCCGCCGAGCCGCGAGAACTCGCTCCAATTGGTGCCGAATTCGTAAGACAGAACGAGACCGGAGACGACGCCCATGCCGAAGGAGACGGCGAAGATCTTGGTCCAATGCCGCGCGAGCTCCATGTAGACCGCTTTGCCGGTCTTCAGCCACAGTGCCTCCAGCACGGCGAGCCAGGCAGCGAGTCCGATGGTGAAGGACGGGAAAAGAATGTGAAACGAGATGGTGAAGGCGAACTGGATGCGCGAAAGCAGAAGTGGGTCGAGCGCGTCCATCGAACATAGCCTCCGCGTGAGGTGAGAATCGCGAGCAAGGGGGAAGATTAGCGCGGCAGGCGATCCGATGCAAAGCGCCGTTCTCGGCGAATATTGCTCAAATCGCTGTGCTCAGTCCTGCCTTCGCCTTTTCATGGTGGCGGCGAGAGTCCACACCGAAACAACAGAAGATTACACGCTCGATCGTTGGGGACTCATTCAACGTCCCCAGCACGGTCTTGAGCGCGATCATCGCTGCCCGCTGCGGCGGGAAACCGTAAGCGCCGGTCGAGATCGCGGGGAAGGCAATCGAGGCGAGACTATGGTGGTGCGCCAACATCAAAGAGTTGCGATAACAGGAGGCGAGCAACCGGTCCTCGCCGCGCTCGCCGCCGCCCCAGACCGGGCCAACAGTGTGGATGACGTAGCGCGCGGTCAGCCTGAAGCCCGGCGTGATCTTCGCCTCGCCGGTGTCGCAACCGGCGAGGACCTCGCAGGCAGCGCGAAGCCTCGGGCCGGCCGCCCGATGAATCGCGCCGTCAACGCCGCCGCCGCCGAGCAGAGTCTTGTTTGCGGCATTGACGATGGCGTCGACGTCAAGCTTGGTGATGTCGCCTTCGACGATCTCGATGCGGTCAGGCATGCTCTATTGACGCGCAGATTGGCCGGCAGATCAAGCGAGTGACAGGTCTTACTGCGCAGGTGGAGGCGATGGCAGCGCCGTCGACGCTGAGGTTGCCGAGGACGGATTCACGGACCTGATCCAGGCGATGACTTTCCAGATATCGTCCGGACTCTTGAATACAGTGCCCATGGGCGGCATCGGTCCGACGACGTTCTCCGAACCTTTGCGAACATAGCCCTGTTTCTTCAAGTCGTCAGACCCCAGCGAGATCAGCCGGAACAACGTGTCGTCGTCGCTACCATAGACCCAGACAGGGTTGGTCAGAGGCGGCCCCATGCCGCCGCCGCCGGTGCCACCATGGCAGCCGTTGCAGCCGGCACTCATGAATTTCTTATGGCCGTCATCGGCGACACTGGCGAAGTCTGGATAAGGACTCTTTAACGTGCCTTTCCCAGCGCTCTTGGCGATGTCTTGCGGGTTTCCCGATGCAGGGGCCGTGGCCGCCTGCTGGCTTGCTTGTCCGCTTGCAGGTGCCTGACCTTGTTGTGGCGCTGCGGTGGCCTGGCCCGATGAGCTAGGTGTCGTCGGCTCAGCGGCGAACGCGAGACCGCCCGTGCCAAGTCCGGCGATCAATAGAAGGGGCAATCCGAGAGAGACTCTCATGGCGTTACTCCTAGATCCATTGGTCTTGTCGCGACGCCGCCTTCAGAGCGGGTCCAACTTCATGGTTAAACGGCTTGGGTGGCGGCGAGGTTCCTCGAATCTGAACAGTCGCGGGGCTTGACGGTCGAAACTGTTATGTTATAACAACCGCAATGAACGCGACCCATCATCACCATGAAGCGGCGAAGCTCTCGCGCAATCAGACCGAGGTGCTGTCCTGCCTGAAGAAGGCGGACGCGCCCTTGAGCGCCTACGACATTCTCGACCGGGTGCGGAAATCCGGCATCTCGCATCCGCCGACAGTCTATCGCGCGCTGAACGAGCTGATGCAGAAGGGCATGGTGCACCGCCTGCAATCGCGGCAGGCCTTCATCGCCTGCGGCCACGGCAAATGCGACGGCAAGTTCGCCTTCGCCATTTGCCGCGAGTGCCAGAAGGTGGTCGAGATTTCGCTGTCGGACGATGACCAGGCCATGATGCTCGGCTTTGCGCCCAAGGAAATCGCCGCGGATCAGGTCACGCTCGAACTTGCGGGACTTTGCAAGCTCTGTCGCACCGCGTCCCGCGCGTAACGTAAAGGCGCGCACTTTGCATCCTCACGACCATCATCATCACGGGGGAGGCGGCGCGGCTCGGGCGTTAGGATTCTCGTTGTTGCCGATCTCGGCGGGAGCGCGCCTCGCCATTGCCGGGCTCCTCCTGCTGTCGCTGTGGGCTCTCGTCTGGTGGGCGCTGGCATGAGTGTGATCGCGCACCGAGGCCCAGCCATCGCCTTTCAGAATCTCACGCTCGGCTACGATCGGCATCCGGCCGTGCACCATATCGATGGCATGATCGGGCAGGGTGACATGCTGGCGCTGGTCGGGCCGAATGGTGCCGGCAAATCGACATTGCTCAGGGGCATTATCGGCGAGCTGAAGCCGCTCGACGGCAGCATCAAGGTCAACGGAGGGTCGCGCGACATCGCCTATCTGCCACAGCAGATCGACATCGACCGGAGCTTCCCGGTCTCGGTGTTCGATTGTGTGGCGATGGGGTTGTGGCGCGAGATTGGCGCTTTTCGAGGTCTGTCGGAGACGCAAAAACTGAAAGTCGGCGAGGCGCTTGCCGCGCTCGGGCTGCAAGGCCTGGAGAAGCGTGCCGTGGGCGCGCTGTCAGGCGGACAGTTTCAACGTGTGCTTTTCGCTCGGCTCCTGCTTCAAGACGCTTCGCTGATCCTGCTCGACGAGCCGTTCCGCGCCGTCGACGCAACAACCGTCGCCGATCTCATCCAGTTGATCGAGCGCTGGCACAAAGAGGGCCGCACCATCATCGCGGCGCTGCATGACATGGAGCAGGTGCGGAAATCCTTCCCCCACACGCTGATGCTGGCGCGCGAAGTCATTGCTTGGGGCGATACGGCGAAAGTGCTGAGTCCACAAAACTTTGCCAAGGCCAAATCTTTCGCCCAGAGCTTCGACGACCACGCTGCGATCTGCGCGCGCGAGGAAGAGGCCGAAAAGGAACGGCAGCGCGCATGATCGACGGTCTCATCCAGCCGTTCATCGAGTTCGAATTCATGCGCCGGGCTCTGGTCGGCCTGCTCGCGCTCTCGGTTAGCGCGCCGCCGATCGGGGTGTTTCTGATGCTAAGGCGCATGAGCCTGATGGGGGACGCGCTGAGCCACGCCATCCTGCCGGGGGCTGCCATCGGCTATCTGCTCGCGGGACTCTCGTTATTCGCCATGAGCCTTGGCGGCTTTGCCGCCGGCCTCGCGGTGGCTCTGCTTGCAGGCCTCGTGGCGCGCTCCACCTCATTGAAAGAGGATGCGAGCCTTGCCGCGTTCTATCTCGTGTCGCTCGCGCTCGGCGTTATGATCGTCTCGATCAAAGGCTCCAATGTCGATCTCCTGCATGTGCTGTTCGGCACCGTGCTCGCGCTCGACGATTCGGCACTGATTCTGATCGGGGCCATCGCGACGGTTACGCTCACCACGCTGGCGATGATCTACCGGCCGCTGGTGCTCGAATGTTTCGATCCGCAATATTTGCGTTCGGTCGGCGGCCCAAGCCTCACCACGCATGTGCTGTTTCTGGTGCTGGTCGTGCTCAATCTCGTCAGCGGCTTTCAGGCACTCGGCACGCTGCTTGCGGTCGGCATGATGTTGCTGCCGGCGGTAACGGCGCGGTTCTGGACCGAAGATCTCTCCTCGATGATCGCGGCCTCGATACTCGCAGGCATCGCGGCGAGCGTGATCGGACTGCTCGTGTCCTATCACAGCAACGTGCCGACGGGTCCGGCCATCGTGCTGGTGAGCGGTGTCCTCTATCTGTTGTCGATGCTGGCGGGTCCGCGCGGCGGATTGCTATTGCGGCTGGTGCCGCAAAAACATCTCGAGGCGTGAAGCAAAGGAGTGAGGTCATGAAGAAGTTTCTCGCGGCGTTGTTGCTTCTTGCAAGCATATTGGGATTGCCGGCAAGTGCGGATGCCGCCGACAAGATCAAGGCGGTGGCCTCGTTCAGCATTCTCGGCGACATGGTGAAACAGGTCGGCGGCGACCGCATCGAGCTGGCGACGCTGGTCGGTCCCGACGGCGATGCGCATGTGTTCGAGCCCACGCCTTCCGACGCCAAGACGCTGGCCGGCGCGCAAATTCTTTTCATGAACGGACTCGGCTTCGAAGGCTGGATGGAGCGGCTGGAGAAATCCTCCGGCTTCAAGGGCAAAGTCGTGGTCGCGAGCGAAGGCGTCAGCCCCCGCGCCATGACCGAGGAAGAGGAAGGCGAGGCGGAAGTGATCACCGACCCGCACGCCTGGCAGAGCCTCGCCAACGGCAAGCTCTACGTCGCTAATATCCGCGACGGGCTGATCACGGCCGATCCGGACGGCAAGGCAATTTACGAGGCCAATGCCGCGAAATATCTCGACGAGATCGCCACGGAAGATGTTGAGGTTAAGGCGGCGCTGGCGAAGCTGCCAGAGGACCGGCGCAAGATCATCACCAGCCACGACGCGTTCGGCTATTTCGGCGCGGCCTATGGGCTGAAAGTGATTGCGCCCGAGGGCGTGAGCACGGAAGCCGAGGCTTCCGCCAAGGACGTCGCCAAGATCATCCGCCAGATCAGGAGCGAGCACATTCCGGCGGTGTTCATGGAGAACATCACCGATCATCGCCTGCTCGACCAGATCGCGAAGGAGACGGGGGCCAAGATCGGCGGCACGCTCTATACCGATGCGCTGTCGCCGCCTGACGGCCCGGCACCGACCTATCTCGACATGTTCCGCAATAATGTCGGGGCGCTCGCCACGGCTCTGTCGTCCTAGCTTCAGATTGTCGATCATGCCTGCCAACTCGAAATGGCTGCGGCTGCTCGGCGTAGCGCTGCTTGTGGCTATTGTGATTGCGACGCTCGTGCCAGCCGGGTGGCAGGTGAGGCTCGGCCTGCATTGGCTGCTCGAGCATTTCCTGGCTTACTTCGCCGTGACCATGATCTTCTGCCTCGCCTGGCCCCGGCCCATGCAGGTGGCTGCGGTGCTCCTCGCGTTCGCGGTGTTGCTGGAGGCGGCGCAAGGGCTGACACCAGATCGGACGCCAGACCCCGCCACCGCTCTCAGTGCCGCGACCGGCGTTTCCCTGGCAGCGCTGCTGGCCGATTTCGCCCTGACGTTGCGGCAAAGATGGCAAAGGTGATCGCTTGCCCTAGCGCGGCTGAAACAAATGTGATGTATCCTTGGGTCATGGCCATGGGCGGAATGCAGCGAAAACGATCGATTCCGGTCGATGTGGGCGGCGTCACAATTGGCGGCGCGGCACCCGTCGTGGTGCAGTCGATGACGAATACCGATACGGCCGATATCGCGGGCACGGTTGCCCAAGTCGCGGCCCTGCATCGGACCGGCTCGGAGCTGGTGCGCATCACGGTAGACCGGGAAGAGGCCGCCGCGGCGGTGCCGCATATCCACGATAAGCTGCTGGCGATGGGCGTGGATGTGCCGATCGTCGGCGACTTTCATTATAATGGCCACACGCTGCTGGCCAATTATCCGGATTGCGCGGCGGCGCTGGCCAAATATCGCATCAATCCCGGCAATGTCGGCTTCAAGGACAAGAAGGACAAGCAGTTCTCGCAGATCATCGAGATTGCGCTGAAGCACGACAAGCCCGTCCGCATCGGGGTGAATTGGGGCAGTCTCGACCAGGATTTGCTGACGCGTTTGATGGACGAGAACGCAGCCTCGCCGGAACCGAAAGACGCCCGCGAGGTGATGCATGAAGCCATCGTGCAATCGGCGCTGATCAGCTCCGGCCGTGCCATGGAGCTTGGGCTCGGTGCCGACCGCATCGTGCTCTCGGCCAAGGTCAGCGCGGTGCAGGATCTGATCGCGGTCTACCGGCTACTCGCTTCGCGCTCCGATCTCGCGTTGCATCTCGGGTTGACGGAAGCCGGCATGGGCTCGAAGGGCATCGTGGCGTCTTCCGCCGCGCTCTCGGTTTTGATGCAAGAGGGGATCGGCGACACGATCCGTATCTCGCTGACGCCCGAGCCCGGCGGCGACCGCACGCTCGAAGTGAAGGTGGCGCAGGAGCTGCTACAAAGCATGGGCTTCCGCAGCTTCGTGCCGCTGGTCGCGGCGTGCCCCGGTTGCGGGCGCACGACCTCCACCACGTTCCAGGAGCTCGCCCGCGACATCCAGGATTTCATCCGCGACTCGATGCCGGAGT
>JANWJA010000005.1 GCA_025449615.1 Methyloceanibacter sp. | reverse complement strand
TCTCGGGCGGCAACGGTTCCGCCTCGCCCGACGGCGGAAGCGAACCGCGCAAGGCTTCGACTTCGGGGATCTCGGTCTTGCTGAAGCTCAGCGCAAGTCCGCGATCCGCAGTTTGAAACAACAGCAGTCGCGGGCCGATGAAGTCAACGCTTCCCGGCGCGAGTCGACCGGTCAACAGCGCGCTACCGCTCATGCCAATGGCGGCAAGCGGAGATTGCGCGACGATCTGACCGTTATTGTCGATGAGGCGAATGTTGCGCAAGCGGAACAAGACGCCCGGCCCTTCCGCCGAGCGTTGCAGAACCGCGTCGTCGATCTTCACATGCAGATCAGAGAGCTCGCCGTTGATCGCGGTCTCGATCACTGGCACGAGGCTTGGAAGGGAAATCGGCCCGCGGCCAAGTCTGCCGTAGCCGAACACGATCAAAACGAGTCCTATCACCATGACGCCGGCGAAGATCTCGCGGCAGAGATGGGCGCCGCGCGACGACATCTTTCTGAATTCGAGCTGAACCGGCTCGGGCACGCGCTTCACCAACGCCCGGCCCCGCTCCGGCAACGTCATCAGCGCGCGGCTTCCTTCGGAAATCTTGCCGAAGGCATCGGCGATTGGCTCGTTCCGGGCGCTGAAATCTTGAATCTTGCAGCTGCAGTGGGAAAAGGCGCGGGCGTAAGCCGCACGCAAACGTGCGTCGAGACCGCTCAGGCGAGCCTGCGCGGCGATCAAGTAGCTCCGCAAAAGCGATGTCACGGCTGGCATATGGCCCTTAATAGCATCCCCCCAGGACAAGCCTTGACCCCTGCCGAGATTCGAGACAAGCGCCGATAAGGTAAAGGCTTTACTGATGAAATGGGCGAAAATCGTTCAAAGCAAGGCGGGTGCGGTCTCGGTTTCAGGGCTCCTTACCGGCTACGACCCCTGCTCGTCGGGCGCCTTAGAACCCCCATGACAAGTTGTGGCGAAGGCGGTATCCTTAAGGCTTAAGCTGGTTGCCGGATTTCAGCCTTGCGGCAGGAGGTTCCGCGACCAGCCCCTACCTGAGATTGCATTTGGGGGTGGGGGCTGGCCAAACGGTCTGGCTTTGCGACAGTTGCGTTCAGTGGGGGAGGTACCCAACATGTTTACGAAGAAGCCGGAGCGCGAGGCAGGCGATACGCTCCAAAGAATAACCGATCGACCGGGTAGCGAGAGTCCCTCGCCCCTCACCGAGCGGACGCCGAGCTATGTCAGAAGTGCGGCTCCGACCAAGATGGTCCCCTCGATCATCGGAGAAGATCTTGTCATCACCGGCAATGTCGATTCCAAAGGTGAGGTTCAGGTCGACGGCGAAATCAAAGGCGACGTTCATTGCGGCTCTTTGCTTCTCGGCGACAAGTCGACGATCACAGGCAGTGTCACCGCGGAAGACGTCGTGGTCCGTGGCAAGGTGATCGGCGCAGTCAGAGGTTTGCGTGTAACGCTACAGGCGCAGAGCCACGTCGAGGGCGACATCTATCATCAGAGCCTCGCCATCGAGCAAGGCGCCTATTTCGAAGGTAAGTCGCGCCGCTCGGACGATCCGATGAAAGAGGGTTTGACGCCAAAGCCTTCGACTGTGGCCGACAAGACGCCGCGCTTCGAGGCAAAACCTTCGATTGAGGTTCGCGTCGAACGGGGCGCCGAAAGTCCGTCGGCGTCGCCTACCCGCGCCGCGGAGTAGGTCAATCGATCTTGGTGGAGCGGCCTCGGGCCGCCCACCTGCTATGCTTGGTCGTGGATGCGCTCTGCGAGAGCGGCCTCGATGAACTGATCGATGTCGCCGTCAAGCACGGCGGATGGGTTGGTGCTCTCGACCCCGGTGCGCAAGTCCTTCACCAGCTGATAAGGCTGCAGCACATAAGACCGGATCTGGTGACCCCAGCCGATTTCCGACTTTGTGGCATTGGTGGCCTGCGCCTCCTCCTCCCGCCGCTTGAGTTCTGCTTCGTAGAGACGCGCGCGCAGCATCGCCCAAGCTGTGGCGCGGTTCTTGTGTTGCGAGCGCTCGTTCTGGCATTGCACGACAATATTGGTCGGGATGTGAGTGATGCGGACTGCGCTGTCGGTGGTGTTGACATGCTGGCCGCCCGCGCCTGAGGCGCGATAGGTATCGATGCGGACGTCCTTCTCATCGATATCGATGGCGATGGTGTCGTCGACCGCCGGATAGACCCACACCGAGGCGAAACTGGTATGCCGGCGCGCGTTGGAATCGAAGGGCGAAATGCGCACCAGCCGGTGCACGCCCGATTCCGTCTTGAGCCAGCCGTAAGCATTGGCGCCTTTGACGAGGATCGTTGCTGATTTGACGCCGGCCTCTTCGCCGGCATGCTCGCCGATGATCTCGACCTTGTAGTCACGCGCTTCGGCCCAACGCACATACATGCGCTCCAGCATCTGCGCCCAATCCTGACTCTCGGTGCCGCCAGCGCCGGCGTGAATTTCGACATAGGCATCGTTGGCATCGGCTTCGCCCGCAAGCAGCGCTTCGACCTCGCGCTTGTGGGCTTCCTGGCGCAAACGGCCAAGGGCTGCTTCGGCCTCGCCGACAATAGCCGCATCGCCCTCCTCCTCGCCGAGGCTAATCAATTCCACGTTCTCGGCGAGCTCGCGAACAAGCCGCTCAAAGGACGCGAGCGCCGATTCGAGCTGCTGGCGTTCGCGCATCACGCCTTGCGCCTTGGCCGAGTCGTTCCAGAAATTGGGGGCTTCGATGTCGCGGTCGAGCTCGCTCAACCGCGCTTTGGCGCGATCGGGGTCAAAGATGCCTCCTGAGCAGGCCCAAGGACTGCTCGATGGCATCGACAACGGATTGAGTTTCAGCGCGCATGGTGTGTCTCGTTAAGGCCAATATGGGGATGCGGTCGTGTGCCGCCAATCGGGCTGCCGGCTCACACTTAGGATCGATGGTTCGCTTAGTAGAGGCCGCCGGTGCCCGATGTCAAAGAGCGATCATTACCCGGCGGGGCGCCCGGGAAGGTTCCGCCGGGCATGCCCGGTATCTCGCGCGGGCCCGGCCGCACCATCGGGCCAGGACCGGGTCCGGGTCCGGGTCCAGCGCCGGGTTCGACGGGCGGGCCACCGGTCAAAGGATCGAAACCTCCGGAGGTTTCAACTCCCGTTTCGTCGGTGGCCTCTGGATCAATCGATTGCCCACCCTGCAGTTGGTCGCCCGGCTTGAACGCCTCCATGATCGCGGTCTTGTCGCCAGGGCCAGCAGGCAAGCCGGTCTTGAGATTGACGCGCACCAGCTTGATGCCCGGCGGCGCGCGGAACGGAACAGGTGGCTGATCGGCCAACGCCACCTTGATGAAGTCGCGGACGGCGGGTGCTGCGGTGTTGCCGCCGGTTTCGCCATGGCCCATCGGCGACGGCGTGTCGAAACCGAAATAGGCGCCGACAACGAGGTCCGGCGTGAAGCCGATGAACCAGCCGTCCTTCTCATCATTGGTCGTCCCGGTCTTGCCGGCGATCGGACGGTTCAAGACTTTGAGCTTTTGCCCGGTGCCGCGCTGCACGACACCTTCCATGATCGATGTCGCCTGGAACGCGGTCAGGGGGTCGATGATCTGCTTGCGATCGTCGACGAGTTCCGGCTCAGCCTGCCCGGACCATTGTTTCACCGCGCAATCGGGACATTCACGATTGTCGTGCCGCCAAATGGTCCGGCCGTAGCGATCTTGAATCCGGTCGATGAACGTCGCCTGCACCTGCTTACCGCCATTGGCGATCATGCAATAGCCGGTCGCCATTCTCAGCAGCGTGGTCTCGCCGGCGCCGAGCGCCATGGAGAGCGCCGGCATCAGATTGTCGTAGACGCCAAAGCGGCGGGCATATTCGGTGATAATGGGCATGCCCATGTCGCTGGCGAGGCGGACGGTCATGAGATTGCGCGAATGCTCAATGCCGAAGCGCAATGTCGAAGGCCCCGCGGCCGAACCGGATTCGTAGTTCTTGGGGCACCATTGCGGCAGGCCCGGTCCTTGATCGAGACAAACCGGGGCATCGACGATGATGCTCGATGGGGTGTAACCGTTGTCGATCGCTGTCGTGTAGATAAAGGGTTTGAACGAGGACCCCGGCTGACGCCGCGCCTGCACGGCGCGGTCGAACTGGCTCTCGCCGAAACTGAAACCGCCGACGATGGCGAGCACGCGCCCGGTATGCGGGTCCATGACGACCATCGCTCCCCTCACCGCAGGCACCTGCTCAAGAGCCCACTGTCCCGCCACATCGTCTTGCGCGTCGTTGGGCTCGCGTGGCGAGACATAAATCACGTCGCCGGGCTTGACCACATCGGTGACGCCGCGCGGCGTTGCGCCCAGCCCCCGCTCCCCGATCTGCGGGCGCGCCCATTGCATGGTCGAAAACGGGACATCCCCGGTCTCGCGCTTGGCGACAAGCTGACCCTTACTGTCGCGCGTCGGACGAAAGCCGACGACGGCCTTGTCCAGGCTGACTTGAAGCACGACAGCGAGACGCCACGGATCGATGTCGTTCCACACCGGCTCGGCGGCGAGCGTCTTGCCCCAGTCGCCCTTGATGTCGATTTTCTTCACCACGCCGCGCCAGCCATGACGATGATCGTAGGCGACGAAGCCATCGATCAAGGCCTTGCGCGCGATGCGCTGCAGCGTCGGGTCGAGCGTGGTGCGCACCGAGAGGCCGCCGCCGTAAAGTTTGTCTTCGCCAAACAAGTCGATGATGCTGCGACGGACCTCTTCAGCGAAATATTCCGACGCATAGATCTTGGCGCCAGGATTTCGCTTCCTCACATCGAGCGGCGCCGCCTTGGCCGCCTCGGATTGATCGCGCGTGACAAAGCCGTTTTCAACCATACGATCGATCACCCAATTGCGGCGCTCGATGGCCCGCTCCGGGTGCTTGAAAGGATCATAGTTCGACGGAGCCTTCGGCAAGGTGGCGAGATAGGCGACGTCGGAGACGGTGAGTTCGTTGAGCGATTTCCCCCAATAGGTATCGGCGGCCGCCGCGACACCGTAGGCGCCGGCGCCGAGATAGATCTCGTTCAGATAGAGCTCGAGAATTTGTTCCTTGGTGAAGGCGCGCTCGATGCGGATAGCAAGGATCGCCTCCTTCAATTTGCGCTCGATGGTCTGGTCCTTGGTAAGTAGGAAGTTCTTTGCCACCTGCTGGGTAATGGTCGAGGCACCGACGGCGCGGCGCCCCGATTGCGCATTGCTCAAATTGGTGACGACGGCACGGATGATGCCTTGAATGTCGAGCCCGCCATGCTGATAGAAATTCTTATCCTCGGCGGAGATGAAGGCCTGGATCAGGCGGTCCGGCATGGCGGTGAACGGCACATAGATGCGCCGCTCGCGTGAGAATTCGGCGATCAGATTGCCGTCATTGGCGTGGATACGCGTCATCACCGGAGGCTCGTATTTGGCGAGCACCTCGTAGTCGGGAAGGTCTTGCGACACTTTCCAGAGTACGAAGGCCGCAGCGCCCGCGGCCGCGACGAAAACGATCATGCCTGCGGCGAAGATAAAGCCGAAGAAGCGCAGCAACAGGCCGCCACGGCGGCGTCGACGCTTAGGCTCGGTTGGCCTAACAGGAGCCGTAAGGTCCATTGCAAATTTGATCCCGATAGCGGATAGCGCCGCCCGTCGTGGCGCGCAGCTTTTGAGGCAACCCTAGTCAAGAATATGGCAAGAACAAGCTGGCGTCCTGCCAAAATCCTTCTTGAGGGGTGACGCTTTACGTCGCAAGAAACGGCTCTATCAGTAAGGATTGCGAGCGAGGCGTTTGGCGAAATAGGCGTCGATAGCCTTAACCACGCGCTCCGCCGTGGCCTGGCGCCAGCTATCGGTCGTGAGCTCTTTCTCGTCGTCGGTATTGCTCAGGAAGCCAAGCTCTAACAGCACCGAGGGAATATCAGGCGCTTTGAGCACGCGGAATCCCGCGGATTTCAGCGCCTTGGAATGCAGGCTTCCCTTCATCTCCCCCACCACCGAGCGGGCAAAAACCAGCGACCGATTCTGGGTCTCTCGCTGTGCAAGGTCGATGAGGATGTTGGCCACCACCTCATCCGAATCGCCTGGCAGCTCTGAGCCGGCGAGCGCATCGGAAAAATTCTCCTTCGCCGCAAGTTCCTTTGCCTCCTCGTCAGAGGCTTCTTCGGAAAGCGTATAGACGGTGGCGCCTTTGGCATCCGCAGGCTTGTCCGGGAAAGAATCGGCGTGAACCGAGAGGAAGAGGCTTGCGCCTTTCTTCTGTGCAAACGTCACGCGATCGCGCAAAGGCAGAAACGTGTCATCCTCGCGGGTCAGCTGCACATCGTAATGGCCGTCGGCTTCAAGCTTCGCCTTCAGCACTTTGGCGAAGGCGAGCACGACATCTTTCTCGGTAATGCCGCTCGAGCTTGTGGTGCCGGGATCGACGCCGCCATGACCGGGATCGATCACGACGATCGGCTTGCCGCTCGGAGGCTGCGGCGCTTCGGCAGCGGGCACTGAAACGGTTGTGACTTGAGCCGGCGCAGGGTTAGCGGCAAGCGCTTTCAAAAACTTCTCGCGGTCGGTCGCAACCAGATCCACAACCAGACGCGCCGGTTGGGAGTCGCGAGCGTCGAGCACGAAGGCCTTATCGATCAGGAACGGCCCGTTGACGTCGATGACGATGCGGGATTTGCCGGGCGCGAACAGTCCGTAGCGGTAGGCCTTAATGAGTCCGCGCGGCTCTTTGTCGAGTCCGGCAGGCATCTGAAAGCTGACGTCCGGTAAATCAATGATGACGCGGTAGGGATCGTCGAGAGCAAAGGCGCGGATGTCGACCTTCTTCGATAGGTCGGCGATGAAGCGGGTGCGCACATGATCGCCGGCCACGCGGGCAGAGTTGGCGACCGGCCCCTTTGGGCCCGATTCCGCCGTGGCCGGGACGATTGCCGCTGTGAGCAGGGCAAAGACCAAGCACGTCAGCCCAAATTGGACGCACACACCACGCATCCGGCGATGATCCCCTAAAGGATTGATTCAGATCGGATTTCCCGTAATCCGGTCAAAACGGCGGAAACGGGCCGAATCTGGTCCTATCGCCTAAAATCCTAAGGGTTTTCGGTTAAGCGATGCTTGTGACGCTTTGGGGGCAATTGTCGCGGCAGGCTTGCCAACGCGCGCTCCTACCTCGTAATAAGAGATAGGTCCGTGCTTCGCATTGGACCGCGCTCGCCCCTTCGGACGCTTTTTGAGGCGATACAGGGAAAAGCGGGAAGATTTGTTTTTGCGCGTCAGGCAATTCAGCACTCAGGCCTGGACGCGGGAAGGATGCCGGTCAGGTGACAGACGGCCGGGATCGGAATGCTCAAGACCGCGCTTCGCGCGGTGGTTGAGGAGCACACATGCACGTTGATCGCATCGGCCTAAGCCCAGGAAAACTTGGAGCTTTATCGCAGCCGCCGCTTGCAGGCGCTGAATTTCGGCCGACTTCTAAGGCCCGCGAATGGCACGGGCCGGTGCGTCAGCGCGGCGAATCATGGTCTATACAACAAGAGCACGCGCGGGCTTCGAGCCACTGCCGGGCATGGCGTCAAACGCCGTTCCATGGTCGCGCGGCGGAGAACAATCAATATGGCAAGCAAAATGCTGATCGATGCGGCGCATCCCGAGGAGACCCGGGTCGTCGCGGTAAAGGGTAATCGCGTAGAGGAGTTTGACTACGAGTCTGCAAACAAGAAGCAGTTACGCGGCAATATTTACCTTGCAAAGGTCACGCGGGTCGAGCCTTCGCTGCAAGCGGCGTTTGTCGATTACGGCGGAAACCGCCACGGCTTTTTAGCCTTTACTGAAATTCATCCGGACTACTATCAGATTCCGGTCGCAGATCGTCAGGCCCTTCTCGAAGAAGAGGCCCAAGAGGAAATTCGTGCGAGTGCCGCCGAGGCGGCCGAGGACGATGCTGCCGCAGGCCGCCGCCGGCGGCGCGGACGGCGCGGGCGCGGACGGCGGGATCAGCAGCCAAATTCTCGGGACGCTGCCAAGCCGAAAGGCGGCGAGGATCTTGAAGCCCGAGGCGAAGTCGATTCGGGCGAAGATGCTGGGAGCGAGACCGAGACCGTCGTGCTCGAGGCGAGTAATCTCACCCATGAAGTGTCGGAGCGCGCCGAGTCGCCAGAGGCGGAGGACAACGAAGCGCCTGAGCGGCAGACGGCGGACATCACCGAAGTGGTCGAGACGCATGACGAGGATGATGACGACGACGACGAGGAGGAGGATGACCGCCCGCAGACCGTGAGCCGGTCGGGCGAGTTCGCCGAAGGCAGCAATGGCGGGCCAGTTCAAGAAACCGTCGAGTCGGTCGGCTCGGAGGACGCTCTCGAGGAATTACCCGAGCGTGTCAGACGGCGGCGCGGCCGCCCCTATAAAATCCAAGAGGTGATCAGGCGCCGCCAGATCATCCTCGTGCAAGTGGTCAAGGAAGAACGCGGCACCAAAGGTGCTGCACTCACCACCTATCTCTCGCTCGCAGGACGCTACACCGTGCTGATGCCGAACACGGCGCGCGGCGGCGGCATCTCGCGCAAGATCACCACCGCAACCGACCGCAAGCGCTTGAGAGAGATCGCAGGCGAGCTGGAAGTACCGGACGGCATGGGCTTGATCGTGCGCACCGCTGGCGCGCAGCGCACCAAGACCGAGATCAAGCGTGACTACGACTATCTATTGCGGCTGTGGGAGACGGTACGCGACCTCACGCTGAAATCGACCGCCCCTGCTCTGGTCTATGAGGAAGGCAGCCTGATCAAGCGCTCGATCCGCGATCTCTACAACAAGGACATCGACGAGGTTCTGGTGGCGGGCGACGACGCCTATCGCGAGGCCAAGGACTTCATGCGCATGCTGATGCCAAGCCATGCGAAGAACGTGAAGCCGTACAAGGAGCCTGAGCCGATCTTCATCCGCTATCAGGTCGAGCGGCAGCTAGGCGCGATGTTCAACCCCCGCGTGGTGCTGAAATCCGGCGGCTATATCGTGATCAATCAGACCGAAGCGCTGGTCGCGGTCGACGTCAACTCGGGCAAGGCGACCCGTGAGCACAATATCGAGGACACCGCGCTCAAAACCAATCTCGAGGCGGCGGAGGAAATCTCGCGGCAGCTTCGTTTACGCGACCTTGCCGGCCTGATCGTAATCGATTTCATCGACATGGACGAACGGCGCAATAACCGGCTGGTTGAGCGGAAGTTGAAGGAATCCCTGCGCAACGACCGCGCCCGGATTCAGGTCGGCCGCATCAGTCATTTCGGCCTGATGGAGATGTCGCGGCAGCGCTTGCGCACCGGCATGTTGGAAGGCTCGACCGGCCCCTGCCCGATGTGCCAAGGCACCGGCATCGTACGTTCCGTGGAGTCGGTGGCTCTCGACGTGCTCCGTTCGCTCGAGGACCGGTTGATTACCGACGGCGTCATGCCGCTGGTCGCCACCACCGCGGTCGATGTGGCGCTCTACATTCTCAATCAGAAGCGCGCCCATCTGAAGGACATTGAGCTGCGTTACCGGATTCCGATCACGGTGACGGCCGACGAGGAGATGCATATTTCGCAGTTCGCCATCGAGCGCTCTGCCGAGACCGCATTCAGCCTCGGAGAGGGCGCGGTCGTGCATATGGATTGGGCGCACCATACACCAGTCGCCGAGGTTCCGGCCGAGCCCGCTCCCACGGCGGCGGCTGCGGCGGAAACCGAAGGCGAGCAAAGCCGGCGTCGTTCGCGGCGGCGACGACGCAAGCGGCGCGGTCCCGGAGACCATGCGCATGAAGGGCAACGCGCCCCGCGGCATGACATGCACGCCACACCTGACATGCACGCCACAGAGGCCGAGCACAATCATGACGAGGATGCGGACGACGCTCGCGCCGAAACCCAAGCTGAGGATTCATCCCCGCGCGAAGGCGGCGGAGAGGAGCGGAGGCCTCGCCGCAGGGGTCGCCGCGGCGGACGCCGCGGCCGCTCCGGTGCAGGCCGCGAGCGTGGCCCGGGCGAGACGGCAAATGCCGGCGAGGCCCATGCGGATTCTGATCGGAGCGAGACGCCGCATCACCCTGCGGAGCCTTCACGCGGCCGGTCAGACGATGCGGGTCCGCAGAATGGTTCGAGCCCACGCGAGCGGGAAAAGACCGAGGAGGCGAAATCGCCCGAGCCGAAGCACGCGCCCCGGCGCGAGCCGGCACCTGCGTTCTCCCGCGAGCCCCGCATTGTCGAGCGCTCGATTGGTAGCGAGGGCCGCGCCGAGGAAGAGACCACGCCGCCTCGCCGCGGGTGGTGG
>JANWJA010000004.1 GCA_025449615.1 Methyloceanibacter sp. | reverse complement strand
CGCCGCTCTGAACCAGCTCGTTATAGTAGTTGCGCATGGTCTCGCAACGTTTCGGACCCGGCGGATGCACGGCATCGCCCTTCAACGTCGAGATGAAGGTACAGATATCCTCCATGCCGACCGCGTCGAGCCAGCCCCGCGTTACGCCACGGCGGATGGCGAAGAGATCGGCCTTGGTCTCGTCCGGCCCCTCCCATTGGTGCCCGCATTCATGGGAGTAGACATAGAGCTTCACCGCGGTAGTGAGGCCGTCGATCTTCTTGGTGTTGAGGATGACGAAGCCCGGGAAGGCGCCGCCCCAACTATCGAAGTTGGAATTGATCACGGTCGGGCGCGTGCCGCAATTCACTGAGCGGCCGTCGATCTTGAGCTGGCCGTGCGGGATCAGCTTGGACTCCGGGGCCTCTTTCAAATACTCCTCGATGGTCGGGCCGTCCGTGGTCGAGCCTTCGGCGCTACCCGACCATTCCTGCGCCCGCGCGCCCGGAACCAGGGCGACCGCCAAAAGGCCGGATACCGCGAGAAATGCATAGGTTTTCAACCGAGATTCCCTCATTTCGACCTCAGCCTACGAGGGGAAACCCTCATTTGGCAATCGTCTCGGTTAGGACATAGTGGCGCTAATTTCCGCCGCTCGCCGTGACCCCGCCTTTTTTCGCGAAACATTGCCGGAGCTGATTGCAGCGTTCCTCGGGGTCCGGATGCACGGGGCCGTGGCCCGCGATGTTGAAGGTCGCGCAAATATCCTCGAGGCCCTGTTTGTTGAGCCAGCCTTCGCGGCGCGCGCGGCGGATCGCGTAGCAATCGGCAGCCGTTTCACCGGGGCCATAAAGAATGTGGCCGCACTCGTGATAGTAGATCAGCCATTGCACCTGGCGGGGCAGCTCCTTGATCGCGGTCATGTTGAGCATGATCACGGTGGAGGAAACGGCGAAGCCTTCGAAATCGCGCACCAGAGTCGAGGTCATGCCGCAGGAGAGCCTGCGGCCGGCGACGACGAGCCGCCCGGGCGCCACGAGCTTGCCGGGTTCGGCGGCGATCACCGACCTCTCGGCGATGGCGCCGCCAAGGGTGAGCGCGATCAGAATTGCGGCAAGGCCCTTCCGACGGGCAGACGATGTCATGACGTGATTCCCTGCCCGTGGTTTCTCGCTTGGCAGTCTGCGGGTGGGGGAGGTGAGCGTCAACGCCAAATCGGCAATTGTGACGCCGCGACGCGGGCTCAAGCCCCGGCCTGAGATTCGATATATTCCATGTCGGCATCGGAGAGGCCGAAATGGTGACCGATCTCATGGACCAAAACATGGGTCACGATCTGGCCGAGCGTGTCGTCGTGCTCGGCCCAATAATCGAGGATCGGGCGGCGGTAAAGAAACACCATCTCCGGCAGCGTGGTGATGTCCATCACGCTTCGCCGCGCCAGATCGACGCCGTGATAGAGGCCGAGCAGATCGAAGGGCGATTCGATCTTCATGGCATCGAGCACTTCGTCGGTGGGAAAATCTTCGATGCGGATCAGCACATCGCCGCACATGTCGCGGAAGGTTTGCGGCAGGGTGGCGAAGGAAGCGCGCGCCATGACTTCAAATTCGTCGAGAGAGGGCGCGGCTGCGCTGGTCCAGTCGACGGGTTTGCCCGACTCCAATTTGTTAACGCGGCTTTTCGCCAACGACGACGCCTTCTTGTAAAGTGAAGACGAGGCCTGATTCGGTCTCGCGAGGTTTGAGCAAATCGCGCAAAGGCGGCTCACCGAGCAAGTGCTTCAACCGCGCGATTGTCTGCTCGTTGCAACGCATGCGCTCGACCCAGGGCGCGAACTCGATGTCCTGATCAATCTGCTCGCGATGGGTTACGGCGAAGCCTGCTTGTGTCAACAGTTCGAACCATTCACCGAGCCCGAGGCAGCGGCCATGACTCGGATCGCGTAATTTCTCGTAAGCATTGTAGGCGGCGGCAACTGCGGGGAGGTCAGGAGAGACATCGTCGACGACGGCGATTTTCCCGCCGGGAGCCAGCACGCGATAGGCTTCGCTGACGAAGGCCGCAGGGTTGGCGAAATGATGCGCGGCGAGGCGGCAGGTGACGAGATGGAAGCTGCCGTCAGGGAAGGGGAGATCCTCGGCTTGCGCGTGCGCTGTGGCGACATTGGCCAGGCCCTTGGCCTTGGCGAGTTTTCGTGCCTCAGCCAGCATCGGCTCAGTGATGTCGCTGGCAATGACCTTGGCGACATGCGGGGCAAAGGCATGAGCGGTGTGTCCGGCGCCGGTCGCGACATCGAGCACGCGCCAATGGTTCTGCGGCTTGGTCAGCGCGACGAGAAGCGCAAGCGTCTCGCCTTTGGCATGCACAGTGGAGGCGGCGTAATCGGCGGCGGCGGCCCCGAATTTCTGCTGAACCAAGGAATTCACGATTTTCTCCTATCGCTTTCGTTTTGCTTTTAGCATCCGCGCCCCCATATTTGTCATGGCTTTCCCATTGTCCGGACGGAAATATGCGGAAACGCTCGCTCATTGCCTTGGGGCTGTTAGGCTTTCTCGCGGCGCTAACGCCCGCCGCGGCTCGCGCCGAAAAGGCTTGCGCGCGCGGCGACCAGCGGTGTGCCAAGCAATGCGGCGCCTGGAACAAATGGTGCCGGCCGGCTTGCGGCGACTGGAATGCTTGGTGCGCCGGAGTATGGCGGTCGTGACCAATGGCCGAGCGCCAGCGGCGACCGGCGCGACTGAGGCTAGGGTCAGGACTCATTGACCGAGCCGCTGAAGAATGTGAGGGCGTAGCGCATTGAGATACGCCGCCAGTCTTTTAGCGGCCAGTGATTTTCGCCAAGGGGGAGCCTCACGATGACCATCACCATTACTGCCTTTGAGCGGTCACCCGATGGCGGCAGGGGACTGGCGCGTGATACGCGCGTTCGCTGGGCGCTTGAAGAAGTCGGCCAACCCTACGAGGTTCGCCTTGTTTCGTTTCGTGCGATGAAGGAACAAGCGCATTTGGCGCTTCATCCTTTCGGCCAGATTCCGACCTACGAGGAAGGCGATCTCGCCCTGTTCGAGACAGGGTCGATCGTCTTCCATATCGCCGAGCGCCATGCGGGCCTGCTGCCGGACGATGAAGATGTGCGGGCGCGCGCGATCACATGGATGTTTGCCGCGCTCAACACGGTGGAGCCGGCGATCCTTGAACTCGCAACCGCCAGTCTGCTCGAGGGCGACAAGCCCTGGAGTAAGGAGCGCCTACCTCTGGTCGAGGAGCGCGTCCGCGACCGGTTGAAGCAACTTTCGGCTCGCCTCGGCAGTGCCGACTGGCTCGATGGTGGGTTCAGCGCGGGCGACCTGATGATGGTGTCGGTGCTGCTCAGGCTGAAATCATCGGGCATGCTCGACGAATATCCGAACCTGGCCGCCTATCTCGCCCGCGGCGAAGCGCGGCCCGCTTACAAGCGGGCTTTCGAGGCTCAATTGGCGGTTAACACCGGCAAGCCACCGACCGGCTGATTGAGGTCCGTCCTGGGCTCGAAGTCGTCATCCGAGTTTTTTTCAGTTTATGGGTCCTGATCCTAGTTGATTTCCCGGATATCGACGAAGCGGCCGGCGATGGCTGCGGCTGCGGCCATTTGTGGCGAGACCAGATGAGTGCGGCCGAGCCTGCCCTGGCGGCCCTCGAAATTCCGGTTCGAGGTGGAGGCGCAGCGCTCCTTCGGCTTCAGCTGATCCGGGTTCATGCCGAGGCACATCGAGCAGCCCGGCTCGCGCCACTCGAAGCCGGCATCCTTGAAGATCTTGTCGAGACCTTCGGCTTCGGCTTGCTCCTTCACCAGGCCTGAGCCCGGCACGATCATCGCGCTCAAATTCGCGTTGACGTGCTTGCCTGCGACGATCTTGGCGACCTCGCGCAGATCCTCGATGCGGCCATTGGTGCAAGAGCCGATGAAGATGCGGTCGAGTTTGATGTCGGTGATCTTCTCACCGCCGGCCAAGCCCATATAGTCGAGCGAGCGGATCGCGGCGGTGCGCTTGGTCTCGTCGGCGATCTCCTCAGGTCTCGGCACGCGACCGGAGATCGATACGACCTGCTCGGGGCTGGTGCCCCAGGTGACGAGCGGCGGCAGCTTTTCGGCATGCAGCACGATTTCGTGGTCGAAATGGGCGCCTTCGTCGGTAAAGAGCCGCTCCCAATGTTTCTTGGCGATCTCGAAGGCGCCGCCTTTCGGGGTGCGCGGGCGGCCTTTGACATAGTCGAAGGTCTTCTGGTCGGGTGCGATCAGTCCGGCGCGGGCACCACCCTCGATCGACATGTTGCAGATGGTCATGCGGCCTTCCATCGAGAGCGCGCGGATGGCCTCGCCCGCATATTCGATGACGTAGCCGGTGCCGCCGGCGGTGCCGATCTCGCCGATGATGGCGAGGATGATGTCTTTGGCGGTGACTCCGTCTTTCAGCGCGCCGTCGACGCGGACGCGCATGTTCTTGGCCTTGCGCTGGATCAGCGTCTGGGTGGCGAGCACATGCTCGACTTCGGACGTGCCGATGCCGTGCGCAAGCGCGCCGAATGCGCCGTGGGTCGAGGTGTGGCTGTCGCCGCAGACTATTGTTGTGCCGGGAAGCGTGAAGCCTTGCTCGGGCCCGATGATGTGGACGATGCCCTGGCGGTGATCGAGCTCGCCGAAATATTCGATGCCGAATTCCTTGGCGTTCGCGGCAAGGGTTGCGACTTGTAGCGCGGATTCCGGATCGTCGATGCCGTGGGAGCGGTCGGTGGTCGGCACGTTATGGTCGACCACGGCAAGCGTCTTCTCTGGGCTCCGCACTTTGCGGCCGGTCATGCGCAGGCCCTCGAAGGCTTGCGGGCTCGTCACCTCGTGGACCAGATGCCGGTCGATATAGAGCAGGCAGGTGCCGTCCGGCGCCTGGTGCACCATATGGTCGTCCCAGATCTTGTCGTAGAGGGTGCGGGGCTTGGTCATTTTCTCAAGTTCTGCGTGTGTTCTGACCCTCAGATAGCCCCTAATTCCTCGGTTTTCAAATGGCTGGGCGGCAAACCTCCAAAGCCTTAAGCGCCGAGGAAGTCCATCTTGCCGAGCTCAACGCCGTTATGGCGGAGGATGAGATAGGTGGCGGTCGCGTGGAAGAACAGGTTCGGCAGCACAAAGTTGAACAGGTAGTCCTGGCCGGTGAACACGAACTCCTTGCCGCCGACCGGGATGGTCAGCTTCTTCGTCTCGCTGCCGTCGATTTGAGCCGCCGACAACGTCTTCACAAAATCGCGGGCTTTGGCGATCCGCGCTTGAAGCTCCGGGAAGGTCGTCTCGGTGTCCGGGCTGCTCGGAATGTCGACGCCCGCGAGTCGCGCCGAGCCGCGGATGACCATGTCGGATGCGATTTGCACCTGCTTCGACAAGGGCAGCATGTCGGGTGCGAGCCGCGAATTGATCAGCACCGAAGGCTCGATCTTGCGAGACTCGGCGAAGGCGGCGCCCTTATCGAGAATCCTCGATAAGTTCCCGAGCACGCGGGTGAACACCGGAGCCGAAGCTTGGTACATCGACAGAGACATGATCAGTCCTCACGAAAAGTCGTTGAAGGAAACGGTGCTGCCGAACGCCCGCGAACTATTTCTTCGGCTTCTTCGCAGGCTTCTCGGCCTTGGCCTTGGGAGCTTCCGTGCCTTCGTCGCCAGTCTCGTCGACGTCGGCAAGCTCGTCTTCGCCGGCGGGAACTTCGTCAGCGGTCGATTCCGCCATCAGCGCCACGGCCTTAGACACCCAATCCTCATTCTCGATCTGGCCGTCGAGAGCAAGCTGCTCGTCAACAAAGGCGATCTCGTGGTCGGTGAGATTGGCGATCTGGTCGAATTTGATCAGACCGAGCTTGTTCAGCTTCTTTTCCAGCTCAGGCGTGATGCCGGCGATCAGCTTCAGATCATCGGGCTCGCCCTTCGGCTTGGTGAAGCCTTTGAAGGTCTCGGTGGTCGCCGTCTTCTTGGTTTTACCGTGCGTATCCTGGCGCTCGGCGATACGAGCGGACTTGCCGCGGCGGCCGCGCAGATAATACAGCTTGGCGCGGCGGACCTTGCCGCGGCGGATCACCTCGATGGATTCGATCAGCGGCGAATAGACCGGGAAGACGCGCTCGACGCCTTCGCCATAGGAGATCTTGCGCACGGTGAAATTCTCGTTGATGCCGCCGCCGGCGCGGCCGATGCACACGCCCTCATAGGCCTGCACACGGGTGCGCTCGCCCTCGACCACCTTCACGTTGACTTTGAGGGTGTCGCCGGGCGCGAATTCGGGGATTTTGCGCTTTTTGGCCAGCGCGGTGGTCTGCTCTTTTTCGAGCTCTTCGATGATATTCATGACGAACCCTTTCTCCGGGCGCCTGCCTGGCCAAAAAGGCCGTCCGGCGAACGCCATTCTTTTTGATTGATCCTGAAATGTGCGGGCAGAAGCGCGCGGGCCTTTCCTAGCCTAGGTTTCCTGGCTTGTCGATGGAAAGCTCAGCGCTTCTTCAGTTTTTCCCACAAATCCGGGCGGCGCGACTTGGTGAGGGCTTCGGCCTGCTGCTTTCGCCATTTGGCGATTTTGTCATGGTCCCCGGAGAGGAGAATTTCCGGGATGGCGCGGCCCTCCCAGTCCCGGGGCCTGGTGTAGTGCGGGTATTCGAGGAGGCCGCTCGCGAAGCTCTCCTCGGCAAGAGAGGCTGCGTTGCCGGCGATGCCGGGTAGCAACCGCACGCAGGCATCGAGCAGCACCATGGCGGCGAGCTCGCCGCCGGAGAGTACATAGTCGCCGATGGAGACTTCCTCGATCTGCCTCGCTTCAAGCACGCGCTCGTCGATGCCTTCGAAGCGGCCGCAAAGCAGAATGACGCCGGGGCCCTCGCTCAAGACATCGACGTGGGTCTCGGTGAGAGGAGCACCGCGCGGCGAAAGATAGATCGTCGGCGAGGCGGGCGGCATCATTAAGCGGGCAGCGTCGATCGCGGCGGCGGCGATATCGGCGCGCATCACCATGCCGGCGCCGCCCCCGGCAGGCGTGTCATCGACAGAGCGATGCTTGTCGGTGGCGAAGTCGCGGATGTCGATGGTGGCAAGCGACCATTTCTCTTCGAGCAGTGCTTTGCCGGCGAGGCTCAAGCCCAGCGGCCCTGGAAAGAAGTCTGGCATGATGGTGAGAACGGTGGCGCGCCAAGTCATGCCTCGTCCTCGTCGGTCACGGGAAGCACAAGCGTCAGGCGGCGCTCTTCGGTATCGATCTCGGGAACGGTGGCGTCGGTGAAGGGCAGCAGCAGATTGTCGCCGCCGCTCAGGAGCTTGACCTCGATGATGTCGCCGGCGCCGAAATTATACATTGCGACCACGGTGCCGATCTGAACATCGAAGGCGTCGTAAGCTTCAAGCCCGATCAGATCGGAGTGATAATAGGCACCTTCCTCAGCCTCGGGGAGACGATCGCGCGGCGCGTAGAGCTTGGTGCCGGTGAGCGCCTCGGCGCCCTCGCGAGTGGTCACGCCCTTGATCCGCGCGATCAGACCCTTCGGGCCCGGACGCACGGATTCGATCTCGATCGCCTTCCCGCCCGTCTCATCTTCGAGCGGGCCATAGTCGGCGATGGCGGCGGGCGCTTCCGTGAAGGAGCGGAGGCGAACCTCGCCCTTCAAACCGTGCGCCGCGCCGATATCGCCAAGGAGAACGCGATCCTTGCCGGACAAGGCTATTCCGTCGCCGGCTCTGCGGCGGCTTCGGCGGGTGCCTCGGCCGGGGCTTCTTCGGGAGCTTCGGCGACGGGCTCAGGCGGCGGAGCGGCGGCAGCTTCCGCAGCGGCTTTCGCTTTCTCGGCGGCGGCCTTGACCTTCTCTTCGGCGGCGGTGAGCTTGGCTTCCTCGCGGTCGAGACGCTTCTGGCCTGGCTTGCCCTTCTCCGGATTGTTGCGGGCGTCACGCTTGCGAATGCCTGCCTTGTCGAGGAAGCGGAGCACGCGGTCGGTCGGCTGCGCGCCGACGCCGAGCCAATGCTTGACGCGATCCTCGACCAGCTTGACCCGGTCGCCTGAGTCTTTCGGCAGTAGCGGATCGTAGGTGCCGATCTTCTCGATATAGCGGCCGTCGCGGGGGCTGCGGGAATCCGCAACCACGATCCGGTAATATGGCCGCTTCTTTGCGCCGGCCCGCGCCAGTCTGATCTTCAGTGACATTCTTACGTTCTCCTATGCGTTCAACTATCGTTTCTTCGATTTCGGTAATCCCGGCAGACCACCGGGCAAGCCCGGAAGCCCGCGCGGAAAGCCGCCCATTCCGGCCAATCCCGGGGGCAAATTCGGAAATCCTGGGGGCAAGCTCGCGCCCGCCGGCAATTCCGCCGGCATCTCCGGCGGCGGTCCGCCGGCGCCAAACATCTGAGCGAGAAAGCCGCGCTTCTTGCCCATGGTCTTCATCATGTCGGCCATCTGCCGGTGCATCTTGACCAGCTTATTGATGTCCTGGACGGACGTGCCCGAACCAGACGCCACGCGCTTCTTCCGCGAGGCGTTGAGTAATTTTGGATTCCTGCGCTCGGCCCTCGTCATCGAGCCGATCATCGCCTGCTGGCGCGTGAAGATGCTGTCATCGAGATTGGCGCTGTCGATCTGCTTCTTCACCTTGCCGATGCCGGGCAGCATGCCAAGGATACCACCCATGCCGCCGAGCTTCTGCATCTGCTTCAGCTGCTCGGAGAGGTCCTCGAGGTCGAAGGTGCCTTTCTGAATCTTCTTGGCGATGGCTTGCGCCTTGTCGATCTCGACATGTTCGAGCGCCTTCTCGACCAGGCCGACGACGTCGCCCATGCCGAGAATGCGGCCAGCGATGCGCGAGGGATCGAAATCTTCCAGCGCGTCGAGCTTCTCGCCGACACCGATCAGCTTGATCGGCTGGCCGGTGACCGCGCGCATCGAAAGTGCCGCGCCGCCTCTTCCATCGCCATCGACGCGGGTGAGCACGATGCCGGTGAGCGACACGCGCGCATCGAAATTCTTGGCGAGGTTGACGGCGTCCTGGCCGGTGAGCGCATCGGCCACCAGAAGCGTCTCATGCGGCGTGGTTATCTTCTCGACCGCCTGCACCTCGTTCATCAACGCTTCGTCGATATGGGTGCGGCCGGCAGTGTCGAGCAGCAACACATCGTAACCGCCGCGTCTGGCGGCATCGAGGCTGCGCTTGGCGATGGTCTTAGGATCCTCGCCGGCGATGATCGGCAGTGTATCGGTGGAAGTCTGCTCGCCGAGCACGCGGAGCTGCTCTTGCGCGGCGGGACGGTGCGTATCGAGCGAGGCCATCAAGACTTTTTTCTTGTCGCGCGCCTGCAGGCGCTTGGCGATTTTCGCCGTGGTCGTGGTTTTGCCGGAGCCTTGCAAGCCGACAAGCATCATCACGACAGGAGGTGCCGCGTTGAGATCGAGGGGCTTGGCGTCGGAACCCAGCACGCGCACCAGCTCGTCATGCACGATCTTGATCACCATCTGGCCGGGCGTGACCGAGCGCGCCACTTCCTGCCCGATGGCCGCGACACTCACCTTGGCGGTGAGATCACGCACCACATCGAGCGCGACATCCGCCTCGAGCAGGGCGCGGCGCACCTCGCGCATGGCTTCGCCGACATCGGTCTCGGTCAGCGCACCCTTCCGGGTGAGCTTGTCGAAAATGGCGCCAAGCCGGTCTGATAAGGTCTCGAACATCTCACTTCCAACCGCGCAAAGCGGAAACGCACCCGAGGGCGCATCGCGCTGTCGGGTGTTGACCCCCCTGATTCCCGGTTATTTTTGCGCTATCGGCCTCTGGCCTAGTTGAGCGCGATAACCATGTTCAGGGCGGCGGCTCGTTTTCAGAGCTGCCTTGAATTTCGGCCGGAATGTCGGCCAGAGGCGCCTCTAAGTCAAGCCGGGAGAAGCTTTAATAGGCGCCGGCAAAGTAATTGCCGTGAAAATGGAAGGGGATGGGGTGGGGGGCTTCGGCGCGGGCCAGCTCGGTCAAATGCGCCGCATCGAGCACGAGGAGAGATGAGCGATCCTTCTCGATATCGAGCACGATCGAGAGCAGCACGCCCTCATCTTCGGCTTTGGCTCCGGGCGCCGGCACGAAGACCGGCTCGCCCGGATAGAGGCCGTTCTCGAACCAGCGCGCCAGGGTGCGTGCGTCGAGGTCGATCTTGACGATGGAGTCGAGAAAATTGCCTTCGGTCTCGATGCCGGTGCCCCAGACATAGCGATAGGGCTTGCCGGCGTGCGACTCGTAGTTGATGCGCGGCAGCTCGATTGAGGCGGGCGCCAGGATCTCGCGTTTCACCGCACCGCCATCGAGCGGCACAGTAAAGCGCGTCAGCGTGCCTGTCGCGGTGACGGCCAAGCCGGCACGGAGCCTGGCGAGATAAAGTTGATCGATGATTGAGGAGTCTTCATAGGCGATCAAATCGATCGCAAGACCATTGCCATCTTCAAAGGCGTTGACATGATGGAAGGCGAAGCATGGTTCGGCGTACGTGACCGTTGTGACCTTGCCGCTGTCCTTCTCGATGAGGTGGAATTTCAGCCCGCGCTCGGGCAGCCAACTGTAATTCTGAATGAACGGCTTGCCGGAGAATTTCAGCTCGAGCGCGCTCACCACGATGGGGAATTCGACGAGGACGAGGTGACGTTCCGTCATGCCGAAAGAGTGCATATAAGAAGGGCGATCGACGGGAATTTCGGCGACGACCTTCTGCGAACCGCAATCAATCACTTCGATCAGCCGATAGACGCTGTGGAGGCCGAACGAAACGACATAGTTGTAGTGACGCTTGCGCGCCGCATCGTAATGCGCGTGCGCGGTGGAGACCTGGCCCGACAACGCCTTGTCGTAGGCGAACACGCCGAGTGTGGCGAGCGTCGCCGGATCGAAGCGCATCGGCAGCGTCGTCTCTGTGAAGGCGACGATCCTGCCGCCATAGTCCATGACGTTGACGCAGCAATTGTCGGTGAAGCGCGGATCGAACCAGGAAGCGACGCGGCCGAACAGAGTGCGACAAGGGTCGGTGGCGAATTCGGCGTAGGAAATCTTGCCGGTGCTCTTGGCGGCGCGGAAGGCGTCGCCCTCGAGGAAGCGGCTCATATAGGTGACGGCGCCATTCGCAAAGGCAAAGCGATGCAGCATCGCGAGCCCGTCGAACCAATGATTATAGGTTCGGTCTCCTACCTCGAATTTGGATGGGCCGGTGCGGATGAGCGTGCCTTGGAGCCAAGGCGGAAGCGCGCCCTCAACGCGAAGCGGGACAGGCGCCCGCGTCTCGCTCTCGAGCGATCTGAAACCGACGCCATAGGGAAATGTCAGGCTTTTCACGGCTTTCCTCGCCCAATCAACGAGGAAATCTAGGCCTTGTTCCTTAAGACAGGCTCAAGGCGGACGGCGAGATCGAGCAGAGCTTCGTCGCCGCCTGGCCAGCCAATGAAGGAAAGCCCAACGGGGCAGCCCGAGGCCTCAGCCGCGGGGATCGAGATTTCGGGTAGCCCGGCATGGCCGGCAAGGCAGGTGCTGGCGAGCGTCTTGCTCCTGAATTCGACCGTGGAGGCGCCGTCAGGAATGTCGCGCTCCGGCGCGAATTCCGTCGTTGTCGGCATGACGATGATTGTACCGGGCTGAGCCAGCCCACGCATGCGCTTGGTGACCTCGACGCGCACAGCCCGCGCGCCCTCGGCCTCGGCGGGGGTGATATTGGCGGCCATCTCGAACCGCTCGCGGATCGCAGGCGCGAGGCTGTCGCGATGCGACAGGGCAAAGGGGGCCAGCGTCGATTGAATCTCGAAGCCCTGAATAGCGCGGAAGGCATTGCGCCAGTCGTCGATATCGTCACCGGCGATGATCTGCCGCTCGGCCTGCGGCAGGCCGCGGCCAATCTTGGAGAACACCTGCCAGATGGCCTGGTCCATGCTGGTCTCGGCGCGGGCGAACATGTCCTCGGCAACGATCAGGCGCTTGATGTCCGCTTCGACCTTGTCGCCGGTGAGAAGGACGCGGCCGACGTCGCGGAACAACTCTGCTTCGCGTGCCAAGAATCCGATCGTGTCGTAGCTCGGCGCCATCGGCGTCGCGCCGAAGCTGTCGATGCGGTCGAAGCTGGGACGCAAGCCATAGAGTCCGCAGAACGAGGCGGGCACTCGGATCGAACCGCCAGTGTCGCTGCCGAGCGCGAAGTCGCAGAGATTCGCGGCAACAGCCGCTGCCGATCCGCAAGACGAGCCGCCGGTGACGTGGCGTTTCGCTTTGACGTTGATCGGCGTGCCGTAATGGATGTTGGTGCCGAGCACGCTGTAGAAGAATTCGTCGCAGACATTGATGCCGGTGAGCGATGCGCCCGCATCGAGCAGCCACTGGATGGCGCGGGCGGTGGCGGGCGCACCCTTGGCTTCGGCGTACCAGGCGGCATTGCCGTTGGAGACCTTGCGGCCGGCGATGGCGAACAAATCCTTGACCATGAAGGTGCGGCCGGAGAGCGGCCCGGCGTCGCGGCCGAGCAGCGGCTCCTTTAGCGTGTGAGGCATCAGGGCGCCGACAGGATCTTCAAGAGGCACTGAGATCATTCGCGGATCCAAGTTGTAGAAGCTGGTTTCATTGTTGCCGAACGCCATATAACAGCGTCTTCGAGCGGCGGGCGAGCCCGCATATGAGAGTAGCCAAGAATGTCCCCAGGAGCGCGCGCGACAACGAGCCGGGAGCTGCCCCGGGCGATCTGGGCGCTGGGGCTGACATCGCTGTTCATGGATATCTCCTCCGAGTTGGTGCACGGGCTCCTGCCGCTGTTCCTCGTGGTCAATCTCGGCGCGAGCGCAGCAGCGCTGGGGCTGATCGAGGGCATCGCGGAAGCGACCGCGCAGATTACCCGGGTGTTCTCCGGCTGGCTCTCCGACGCGCTCGGCAAGCGGAAAGCTATCGTCGTCGCCGGCTATTCGCTCGCGGCCGCGACCAAGCCGCTGTTCCCGCTGGCCGACTCCATCGGGCTCGTGCTGTTCGCGCGTTTCGTCGACCGCATCGGCAAAGGCATCCGCACCGCGCCGCGCGACGCGCTGATCGCCGATATCACCCCGATCGAGGCGCAAGGCGCGGCGTTCGGCTTGCGACAATCGCTCGATACGATCGGGGCGACGATCGGACCGTTGCTCGCGATCGGGCTGATGTTTCTCTTCAACGACGACATCCGCGCGGTGCTGTGGTTCGCGGTGATCCCGGCAATCATCGCGGTGCTGGTGCTGGTGTTCGGGGTGAGCGAGCGGGCGCTGCCGAAGAAGAGGGCCAAAGCGCCGCTCGAATGGAAGGAGCTGGGCAAACTCAGCGCCGCCTATTGGGTCGTGGTCGGCGCCGGCGCGATCTTCACGCTGGCGCGATTCAGCGAGGCCTTCCTCGTCATCCGGGCGCATGATGCGGGGCTCGCGCTCGCCTGGACCCCTGCGGTGATCGGGATCATGAGCCTCGTTTTCGCGCTCACGGCCTACCCGGCGGGACGCTTGCAGGATCGGATCGGGGCGCGGCCGCTGCTGCTGCTCGGCCTTGCGGTGCTGATCGTGGCGGACCTGGTGCTGGCGCTGGCCGGCTCGCTAGTTGGCATCTTTATTGGGATCGGCCTCTGGGGGCTGCATATGGGCCTAACCCAGGGCGTGCTTTCTGCCCTGATTGCCGGGGCGGCACCCGAGCGGCTTAGGGGCACGGCCTTCGGTCTGTTCGGCCTGGTTCTAGGTGTGGCGACACTTGTTGCGAGCCTGGTCGCCGGCGTGCTTTGGGACAGAATCGGACCCGAGGCGACCTTCGAGGCCGGCGCTGCCTTCGCGGCGGCGGCCTTCATCGCCTTTCTGATTTCGCACGCCAGCAAATCCACCGGCTAGTCTCTCTCGCGCTGCTTAGAGGAGGGTCGTGCGAACAGGCGCGCAAGCGCGCGGAGCGGCCGCGTCAATCGCCAGCTTGTGCTGGAGCGGAGTGCTGCAAGCTTTGCACGAAGTGCTGCATTCGATTTTGCCAGGTCCGTGGCGTCCGCCGAGCGAAAGGTACCAGGGCGGTGCCGTTGGCGGCGACCTTCGGATTCAAGTTGCGAGATCAGACTGTTCAGGGCAATGCGATTAACAACATCACGCGCAGCATCGCGCATCGAAGCGGGTCCGCCGGGACTGGTCAGCATCTCGGCGTAGATGGCCTGTGGCGGCGTTCCGTCCGGGACGAATGGCCGCAAGATTTCGGGCCACCAGGCGGCGTGATCGGCAATTGTCAGAAAGGCCTCAAGTTGAGCGAAGTCAGAGTGCCGAAGTTCTTTCTGACCAGCCTTGAAGTGCAGCACGGTCGGAGCGCGAATGGACGCCATCGCGGCCAGCCCGTAGTTTGCGAGCAGTTGCTTGAACATGACCCAATCGCCGCCTCTCGGGACGTGCGCCGGAATGGATTCGCGGCTCGGAAAAGCGTCGGCGCGAAAGACGACAGACCCGGCGCATAGCGTGTTCCGTTTAGCGAAATGATCTCGCTCGTCGGCAAAAAGCAGATTGGTGAGATCGGGGGCGGCGACCCCGTCGGACGACACCCATAGCGCGCGGGAATATGCCCAGCGGATGGACGGATGCTCAAGCACTGCGCCGTGCAATGCCAAGTGATCAGGAAACATCAGATCGTCATCAGCGGCGAAGGCAATGAGCTCACCACGAGACTCGCGCAGCGCGATGTTGCGGTTGGCGTAGCCGTAGCCCGGCGCCTTCGGCAGATCGAACCAGCGAATGCGAGGGTCGGTGAAACGATGGACGACTGCCGACGTCTCCGGCCACGCTCCGTCGCCAACAATGAAGAGTTCAAAGTCGGTTTCGGTTTGATTAAGGACCGACTGGATAGCAAAGCCGATGACGTCAGGCCGATAATGCGTCGGCATTAACACCGTGAAGCGCGGGCTCACCAGCCCTTGGCTCCTTCGAACTTAACTGGAATGAGCGGAGTATCGATCGGCAGCCGATATTTGTCGGGGCTGGCATGGTTGTAGCAGGTGGTCGGGAAGTTGATCCCGCGCGTCGGCTCCGCTGTAAAATTGTGATCGGCATGCCAGACAAAGCGGGGGATATTCATCAAGCGCGGACGATCGGAAGACAGCACAATCCGAGAAACCTTGCCGTAGGTGGAGGAGTCATGGCGCGGATCGAACATCACGACCTCCATTTTGCCTTCGATGACGAAGTAGCGGTCCTCATGTTCCTTATGCAAGGCCCACCCTTTCACCACGCCAGGCTCGAGGGTGAAGGAATAGACATATAGCAGTGGTTCCGGATGCCAAGTCCAACGCATGTCATAGAGTTCGACCAGCGTGCCACGATCGTCGTGCTGGGTGACTGTTTCACGAAAGCTGACGCCTTCGATGAGAGGCACGGTCGAGACGCCCGAATCCGTGACGGTCTGCTGATCGCGGACCGCTTCCGCCAAGGTCACTTCCAAGATATCATTTTTCATGGCGGGCGATCTTATGCGGGACCTGAATAATTGGCAATCCACGCCCTATCGCCCATATAATCTTGCAAAAGCTTTCCTTCTGAGATGCCAGATGAGTGAGACTAAGTTCCGCAAGATGAACGGGCTCGGCAACGACTTCGTCGTGCTGGATGGCCGTGCGCGGCCGCTTTCGCTTGGGACGGAATTCGTCAAGGCGATTGCCGACCGCGAGGCAGGGATCGGCTGCGACCAGCTGATCGCGCTCGAGCCCTCGAAAGAGGCCGATGTGTTCATGCGGATCTGGAATGCCGATGGCGGCGAGGTCGCTGCTTGCGGCAACGCCGCGCGCTGCGTGGCGGCGTTGGTGGCTGAGGAGCGCGGACGCGCGGACGTGAAAGTCGAGACGCAAGCCGGCGTGCTCGATGCGACCGTCAACAAAGGCGGGACGGTGACCGTCGATATGGGCGCGCCGCGGTTCGACTGGCAGGACATCCCGCTCGCCGAGCCGTTCGCCGATACGCGCTATATCGAGCTGCAAGTCGGGCCAATCGATGCGCCGGTGCTGCACTCGCCGTCGGTGGTCAATGTCGGCAATCCGCATTGCATCTTTTTCGTGGATGATGTGGACGCGTACGATCTCGCGCGGTTCGGGCCGATGCTGGAGCATCACCCGCTATTCCCCGAGCGCGCCAATATTTCGCTGGCGCAGGTGACGGCACCGGATGCTTTGAAATTACGCACCTGGGAGCGCGGCGCAGGGCTGACGCAGGCTTGCGGCACGGCGGCCTGCGCCGTCGCAGTCGCGGCTGCCAGGCTGAAGCGCGCCGGTCGCAAGGTTAAGGTTGCACTGCCCGGCGGGGATCTCCTGATCGAGTGGCGGGAGAGCGACGGGCATATCCTGATGACAGGGCCGTATTCGCTGGATTTTGAGGGCACCTTGCCGGCCTCGCTGCTCTAGATATTTCGTGTTAGAAGCCGATCATGTCGAAGATTGAAATCATCACCTTCGGTTGCCGCCTCAACGCCTATGAATCCGAGGTGATGCGGAGCCATGCCGAGAACGCAGGGCTCGAGGACGCGGTGATCTTCAATACCTGCGCGGTGACGGCGGAGGCCGTGCGCCAGGCGCGGCAGGCGATCCGCAAAGCCCGCCGCGCGCGACCAGATGCGAAGATCGTGGTCACAGGTTGCGCGGCGCAGATCGATCCTGGCCACTTCGCCGAGATGGCGGAAGTCGATCACGTCATCGGCAATCAAGAGAAGACCGAGTGCGGCACGTTTCGGGAGCTTGGCGCGAGCGACACGGAGCGGGTCAACGTCAACGACATCATGTCGGTGAGGGAGACGGCGCTGCACATGATCGAGGGCTTCGGCGCGCAGGCGCGGGCCTATGTGCAGATTCAAAATGGCTGCGATCATCGCTGCACCTTCTGCATCATTCCGTATGGCCGCGGGCCGTCGCGCTCGGTGCCGGCCGGCGAAGTGGTCGCGCAAGTGCGGAGGCTCGCAGAGAACGGCTATGCCGAGATCGTGCTGACGGGGGTCGATATTACCGCCTATGGCGCCGATCTTCCCGGCGAGATGACGCTGGGCAAACTTGTGCGGAAGGTGTTGGTGCTGGTGCCGGAGCTGAAGCGCTTGCGGTTGTCCTCGATCGACTCGGTCGAGGCTGACGACGATCTCTATCGCGCCATCGCCGAGGAAGAGCGGTTGATGCCGCATCTGCATCTGTCGCTGCAAGCCGGCGACGATCTCACCCTGAAGCGCATGAAGCGCCGGCATTCGCGCGAGGAGTCGGTAAAGTTCTGCGAGACGGCGCAGCGTCTCCGACCTGACATTGTCTTTGGCGCCGATCTGATTGCGGGCTTCCCCACGGAGACGGAAGCGATGTTCGCCAATTCCATGTCGCTGGTCGACGATTGCGGACTCACCTTCCTCCATGTATTTCCGTTTTCGGCAAGGCCCGGGACGCCGGCTGCGCGCATGCGCCAGCTTAACGGCGGGGTGATCGCGGCACGCGCGGCTGCGCTCCGGGAGAAGGGTGTTGCCGCACTGAAGGCGCATCTCGCGAGCGCGCAAGGCCGCCGGATTCAAGTGCTGATGGAGAGCGACGGCCAAGGTCGCGCGGCGGATTTCACGGCGGTCAAGATCGAGGCACAAGGCGCGGGCCACATCGTCGATGCTGTCGTCAACGGCCATGACGGCGCTGCGCTGCTGGCGGTCGTCCAAACATGAGCGAAGAGACGCAGGGCTGGTTCGCGCAGCTTCGCCAAGGGCTCGCGCGGACCTCAGCTTCGTTGACCGGCAATGTCGCCTCGGTGCTGACCAAACGAAAGCTCGACGAGGAGACTCTCGACGAGCTGGAAGAGGTGCTGATCAAGGCCGATCTCGGACCCGCCATGGCGGGGCGCGTGCGCGAGGAGCTCTCCCACTCGCGCCATGAAAAAGGCATCGCGCCGGAGGCGGT
>JANWJA010000003.1 GCA_025449615.1 Methyloceanibacter sp. | reverse complement strand
GCTTCCCGCCAAGGTCATTTACCAGATGGTGCAGGACCGGATGGGCGGCACGATCGTCAATCAGAGCCTCTGTGAAGAGGGCGGGAAGTTCGTCTATAAGCTCGTAGTGCTCGGGGCCAAGGGCGATGTCAGCAACGTCACCGTTGACGCTCTGACCGGTCAGCCTTAGAGCGCTATAGTCGCGTGTTCGGGAGGACATGACTTTGCGGCTTCTCGTCATCGAAGACGATCCGGACCTCAACCGCCAGCTCGTTTCGGCTTTGAGCGATGCGGGCTACGCCGTCGACACGGCGTTTGACGGGGAGGAGGGGCACTTCCTCGGCGATACCGAACCTTACGACGCCGTTGTGCTCGATCTAGGCCTGCCCAAGAAAGACGGTTTGAGCGTGCTCGAGCAATGGCGCCGCGACGACCGCAAAATGCCGGTGCTCATTCTCACCGCGCGCGAGCGCTGGAGCGACAAGGTCGCCGGCATGGATGCCGGTGCCGACGATTATGTTGCCAAGCCTTTCCACATGGAAGAAGTGCTGGCGCGCGTCCGTGCCTTGCTGCGGCGCTCGGCGGGACATGCCAGCAATGAGATGGAGTGCGGGCCGCTCCGAGTCGATGCCAAGACCTCGAAGGTTACGGTAGACGGCCAGGCGGTGAAGCTCACCAGCCACGAATATCGCGTGCTGTCCTATCTAATGCATCACAGAGACCGCGTGGTCTCGCGCACCGAACTCGTCGAGCATCTCTACGAGCAGGATTTCGACCGCGACTCGAACACGGTCGAGGTTTTTATCGGGCGCTTGCGCAAGAAACTTCCCGAAGACCTGATCCAGACCGTCCGAGGGCTCGGCTATCGCCTCTCGGACAAGAGCGATGAGGCTTAATTCCCTCGCCTTCCGCCTGTTTGCCTCCGCCGCGGCGTGGACGCTCGTGGTGGTGCCTATCGCCGCGATCCTGCTGATCTCGCTCTATCGCCAGACCGTCGAGCGCAGCTTCGACGCCCGCCTCAATGTCTATCTGACAAGCCTCGTCGCCTCGACGACGGCGGGGGGCGTCACCCACCCCACCGCGCCCACGAGCCTCGGCGCCCCCATCTTCACCCTCCCTTTCTCCGGCTGGTATTGGCAGGTCAAGCCGCTCGACGGCGCCGAGCGTCCGCTGTTCGTGTCGGACTCGCTGCTCGATCAGCAGCTCGCACTGCCGAGCCAAAACGGCATCTCCCCAGATCAGAATCTGACCAGGCGCGATTATGCGCCAGGCCCGCAAGATCAGCACTTGCGTATCGTCGAGCGCGAGATCCGGCTCGCCGGTCCCAACTCCACGGCTTATTCTTATGCTGTCGCCGGCGACGCCGCCGAGATCGCCGGCGACATCTCCTCCTTCACAACCATGTTGATCGCAGCCCTTGGCGTGCTCGCGATCGGACTCATCGTCGCGACCCTGTTCCAGGTGCGGTTCGGGCTCAGGCCGCTTCGCGTCATTCGCCGCGAAGTCGCGGCCGTTCGGGCAGGGGAGGCAGAAAAACTCACTGGACGCCCGCCCGACGAGATCATGCCGCTACAAGACGAGCTCAATGCGCTGATCCAATCCAACCGCGACATCGTTGAGCGGGCGCGCACCCATGTCGGCAATCTCGCGCATGCGCTGAAGACGCCGCTCAGCGTCATCACCAACGAGGCGCGTGAGCAGAAAGGGCCGCTCGCGGACAAGGTGGTCGAGCAGGCCGAGATCATGCGGACGCAAATTACCCACCATCTCGACCGGGCGCGGGTCGCGGCACGGTCAAACGCCATCGGCGACGTGACCGAGGTGAAGCCGGTGCTGGACGCGCTGAAGCGCACGCTCGACCGGATCTATGAGGAGCGCGGGCTTGCGCTCAAGGTGATTTGCGCCGACGAGCTGAAATTCCGTGGCGAGAAGCAGGACTTCGAGGAGATGGTGGGCAATCTGCTCGACAATGCCTGCAAATGGGCTAAGGGCAATGTCTCCGTCAGTGCCGAGCGCGCCAAGGATGCGGACATGATCGACATCTTGGTCGATGATGACGGCCCAGGCCTCACTGAAGCGGATCGCGCCAAAGTGGTGAAGCGAGGTCAGCGCCTCGACGAGACAAAGCCGGGCTCAGGGCTCGGACTCTCCATAGTGGCCGACCTGGCCGACCTCTATAAAGGCCGCTTCGGACTAGCACCTTCGCCGCAAGGAGGCTTGCGCGCCAAGCTTGAATTGCCCGCGGCTTGATTTCTGCCTTATACTCGTGGGGCTTATCGCGCGGTGGAAACTTAACGGGCCCCGCGGGCGTTAATCCCTACGTTGGGCAAAAGGAGCGATGACCATGAGGAAATTTCTTTTGGCCTCTACAGTGGCAGCAATTGCGCTTGTTGGATTGACGGCAAATCAGTGCGGCGGAGATACGGCGCAACAGCCGGCGCCGACGCCGGCACCTGAGAAACAAGAGACGCCACCAGCACCACCGCCTGCGCAGCAATAGCAGGCACGGCAATAGGCGTAGGGACAGGGGCCTCGTGGCCTGTGTCCCTTTACCCTTTGTGTGGGCGGTCCGGCAGCACAAAGCTCATAGAGCGAAATCGGTGGAGAGTAGCGCGCCTGCGCCGTGGGATGCTACCATCGGGGCACAGAACATTATTAAGGATGCGGGCGTCATCACCTACTCCCAAAGCCGAAGGTGATTTACTCTGATGCAATCAACACCAAGGTGACATCATGCGTTTGCCGTCCTCTGTTCTCTTCCTTTCGACTGCGGTCTTTATGTCCGGCCTAGGCGCGACCGCTGTTGTCAGCGCGCCTGCCGAACCGGAGCCCGCTCCTCCTCCCGGCTATCAGAGCAATCCACAGGCCTCCGGCGCGGTAATCGGAGGCATCCTGGGTCAGAAAATCGCGCGCCGCATGGACGAGGGGGACCGCCGCATGGCGGCCGACGCCGAGTATCAAGCGCTGGAATTCGGCCAGCCCGGCTCGTCCACTGCGTGGGAGAATCCGGTGACGCAACATCACGGCGTCATCGTGCCGGAGAAGCCTTACCCGCAAGGCGATGAATATTGCCGCGGCTTCACGCATAATGTGGAGCTCGGCAATGCCGGCGATACGATCCGTGGCATCGCCTGCCGCAAGCCGGACGGCACCTGGATCGCGGGCCTCTAGGCGATTCTCCGAGCTGCAACTTCCTTCCCAAGTCCTGCAAGGTAAGGCCGTCCTGGCCCCTGTTCATCGTTTCCTTTGTAGGCCTCTTCCCCCCCAATCTGCTTTCGCCTATGCCTAGCCTCCTTAGAGCGAAATCCATTTGGATTGAATTTTGGATTTCGCTCTAAGTCCTTGTCTTTGATGCTGATCTTGTCCGAAAAGTCTACAACCTTTCGGGATCATGCTTTGGTTTGGCGGAGGTCCGCGCTCTTGTTGCTTTGGCTCATTCTCGGCTGTCTCACGGCGATCGTGCTGTTCTTCCTGCTTGGTCCGCTCTATCACGCGCGGGTGGCTGAGCGGGAGCGCGCGGCGTTCGATGCCGAGGTCTATCGCGATCAGCTCGGCGAGGTTGAGAGCGACCGCGAGCGTGGCCTGATTGGCGAGAAAGAGGCGGAAGCCGCGCGGATCGAGATCGCGAGACGCTTGCTTGCGGCTGATGCGCGTGAGCGCGAAGGTCAGGCGAAAGAGCATCGCGCTCCCAATCGAGCGGTGATGCTCGCGGTGGCGATCGCACTGCCGCTGTTGGCGCTCGGCATTTATCTCGTCTATGGCTCGCCGAAGCTCCCCGATCAGCCGCTCGCCGGGCGGCTCGAAGACAATGGCAACGAGCAAGGCCTTGAGGTGCTGGTCGCCCGTGTCGAAGCGAGGCTTCGCGAGCATCCGGAGGAAGGCGAGGGATGGGAGGCGATTGCTCCGGTCTATGTGGCTTGGCGCCGCTATGCGGATGCCGCCGAAGCCTATGGACACGCGGTGCGGCTCCTCGGCGAGACGCCGAAGCGGCTCGTTGGCCAAGGCCAGGCGCTCGTGCTCGCCAATGACGGGATCGTAACCGAGCCGGCGCGCGTGGCGCTGGAGAAGGCGCTCACTCTCGACCCCGAGCAGACCCAAGCGCGGATTCTCCTCATCATCGCCAAGGAGCAGGACGGCAAGCTCGATGAGGCGATCGCCGACTGGAAGTCCCTAATCGAGAAAGCGCCGGCCGACGCAGCTTGGCGAAAATCGGCAGAGCAAAGGCTCGCCGAGGACGAGGCGAAGCTGAAAGGCGGTCCAACGCCTGAAGCGGTCGACGCGGCAAAGGAGATGAGCCCGGCAGACCGCCAGGCCATGATCGAGCGCATGGTGGCGGGATTGGCGGCCAAGCTCGAGGCCAATGGCGACGATTTGGCAGGCTGGCTGAAACTGGTCAGAGCCTATAGCGTGCTCGACCGGAAGAACGACGCGGAAGCCGCACTCGCCAAGGCCAAGGCCAAGTTCAGCGGCAATGCCGATGCGCTCGGCCAGCTCGACAGGCTCGCGACAGAGCTTGGGCTCAAGTCCTGAGCGGAGAGAATAAAGAATGACGCGGAAGCAACGAAGAGGCGTTCTGATCGGCACGGCGCTCGCCGTGCTTGGCCTCGCGGTCGGGCTTGTGCTGTTCGCGATGCGGGATTCGATCGTCTTTTTCTATACCCCGACCGAGGTCGCGGAAAAGCAATTGGCGCCCGGCACACGTTTCCGGCTCGGTGGATTGGTCGAAGACGGCACAGTGGTGCGAAGCGAAGGCACCAATGTTCGCTTCGTCGTCACCGATCGCGCCAAGCAATTGCCCGTCACTTATACCGGCGTGTTGCCTGATCTGTTCCGCGAAGGCCAGGGCGTCGTCGCCGAGGGCGTGATGGAAGCCGACGGCGTGTTTCACGCCGACAGCGTGCTCGCCAAACACGACGAGAAATATATGCCGCCGGAAATCGCGGAGAAATTGAAGGCGCAAGGCGTGTGGCGCGGGAGTGACGCAAAGTGATCGCTGAGACGGGACATTATGCGCTGATCCTTGCGCTCGGCGTCGCCATCCTGCAGACGGTGTTGCCGCTCTGGGGCACGCGGACGCGCGACCCAGAGCTGATGGCAATCGCGGTGCCGGCGGCGCAGATGCAATTTCTTTTGATCGCGCTCGCCTTCGGCGCGCTGATGACGGCCTACATCACCTCGGATTTCTCGCTCGCCACGGTCTGGCAGAACTCCGCGGCCGCGAAGCCGTTGCTTTACAAAATCTCGGGCGTCTGGGGCAACCACGAAGGCTCGATGGTGCTGTGGGTGCTGATCCTGGCGCTGTTCGGTGCCGCGGTGGCCACCTTCGGCAGTAATCTGCCGCCTGAGCTTCGCGCCAACGTGCTCGCGGTGCAGGGCTCGATCGGCGTCGCGTTTCTGCTCTTTATTGTCATGACGTCGAACCCCTTCTTGCGGCTGGACCCTGCGCCACTTGACGGCAACGGGTTGAACCCGGTGTTGCAGGATCCGGCGCTCGCCTTCCATCCGCCGTTTCTCTATACGGGCTATGTCGGGTTCTCGATGGCGTTCTCGTTTGCGGTCGCGGCGCTGATCGATGGGCGGATCGATGCGGCCTGGGCGCGATGGGTGAGGCCCTGGACGCTCCTCGCCTGGATGTGCCTCACGATCGGCATCGCCATGGGTTCATGGTGGGCCTATTACGAGCTCGGCTGGGGCGGGTTCTGGTTCTGGGACCCGGTCGAGAACGCCTCCTTCATGCCCTGGCTCGCGGGCACCGCGCTGCTGCATTCGGCATTGGTGATGGAGAAGCGCGACGCGCTTAAAGTCTGGACGCTGCTGCTCGCCATCATCACCTTCTCCCTGAGCCTGATGGGGACGTTCCTGGTGCGCTCCGGCGTGCTGACCAGCGTGCATGCTTTCGCCGTCGACCCGGCGCGCGGCGCATTCATTCTCGGCATCATGGGGCTGTTCATCGGTGGCGCGCTGACGCTGTTCGCCTGGCGTGCACCGCTGCTGAAGCAGGGCGGGATTTTTGCGCCGATCAGCCGCGAGGGTGCGCTCGTTCTGAATAATCTGCTGCTCACCACGGCTTGCGCCGCCGTATTTGTCGGCACGCTCTATCCGCTGCTGCTGGAATCGCTCACTGGTGAAAAAATTTCCGTCGGAGCGCCGTTCTTCAATCTTACCTTCGCGCCGCTGATTGTGCCGCTCATCATCGTGCTGCCGTTCGGGCCGATGCTCGCCTGGAAGCGCGGCGACGCGCTTGGCGCGGCGCAGCGCCTGACGGCTGCTGCCGCGGTGGCGCTCATTATCGCGGTTGCGATCCTTGCGGCGACCAAACGCGGACCATGGCTCGCGCCGTTCGGCATCGGGCTTGGCGTGTGGCTGATCATAGGCGCGCTCACCGAGATCGCGACGCGGGTCAGGGTCTTCGAGGTTGGGCCCGCGGAAGTCTGGCGGCGATTGCGCAATTTGCCGCGCTCGGCCTTTGGCACCCTGCTCGCCCATGGCGGACTTGGCATGTGCGTGATCGGGATCGTCGCCACAACGGCGTGGCGCGAAGAACGGATCCTGGCGCTGAAGCCGGGAGAGGCCGCGGATATCGCGGGGTACCACCTGACGTTCGATGGCGTGGCGCCGCGCCAAGGTCCGAATTATCGCGAGCGCGTCGGGTTGTTCAGCGTCACGCGGAGTGGTGCGGCGGTCGCCAGTCTCGAACCGTCGAAGCGCGAATTCACCGTCGAGCGGAACAGCACCACCGAAGCCGCCATTCATGTCAGCTGGCGCGGCGATCTCTATGTCGTGGTCGGCGATGCGCTGAAGGAGGGCGCCTATAGCGTGCGCATCTATTTCAACCCGCTGGTCCGATTGATCTGGCTTGGCGCGGTGGTGATGTTCATCGGCGGCGCGGTTTCGCTCTCAGACCGGCGCTTGCGTGTGGGGGCGCCGCGGCGCGCCGGCTCGCGTGCGATGCCGGCCAAGGCCGCGGCTTAAGATGCGCCGCTGGCTCTTCGCCTTCCTCGCCGCGGCGGCTTTCTCCGCCGCCACGCCGGCGCTCGCGGTGCAGCCCGATGAAATCCTCACCGATCCCGCATTGGAAGCCCGGGCGCGGGCGATCTCAGCAGGCTTGCGCTGCCTCGTTTGCCAAAATCAGTCGATCGACGATTCCGACGCGCCGCTCGCGCGCGACCTTCGCATCCTGGTGCGCGACCGGCTGAAAGCGGGGGATAGCGACAAACAGATCATCGACTTCGTCGTTGCCCGTTATGGCGAGTTCGTGCTGCTGAAGCCCCGGTTCGAGCCCCACACAATGCTGCTTTGGCTCGCAACGCCCATTGTCGGGCTCGCCGCCATCGCCATGGTGGTCCTTGCCGCGAGACGCCGGAAGAGCGAGGCGAATCAGGCAGTTCCATTAAGCAAAAGCGAGCAGCAGAAGCTCAAGAAGCTGCTCGACCGGGCCTGATTAACGGCCGCCGTCGCCGCCTCGGCAACGCCTTGCAGAGCAAGGGCCCGGCCACCATCCCCCCCATACCTTACCGAAATTTAATGCCGTCGAAACGGCCGCGTAATTCGTAAACGCCTATATCTGATGGCTAAGGAGACCTCTCTCCGTCGGGGCGAGAGGTTAAGCAGCGATTTCCATCGTCCTTTGAGGAGAGGGTGAACACCTATGAACGAAACGAACAGAAGCTCCGAGAGCCAACCGACACGGAACCTTGCCGTGAAACGCGCCCTCGTTGCCGTGGCGGCGCTGCTCGCGACCAGCGCGCTTGCCGTGACGCTTGGCACCAAGGTGCCTCTGGCCGAAGCCGAGAGCGGGCAGTCCGCTCAGTCGGTGCAGACGCCTTACGGACCGGCTCCGATCAGCTTCGCCGACCTGGTGGAGAAGGTGAGCCCGGCCGTTGTCAGCATCAACGTCAAGGGTGACTCCAAGGTCGCCGATAACGAGATGCAGATCCCGGGCATGCCGGATATTCCCGAAGACAGCCCGCTCTACGATTTCTTCAAGCGCTTCAAGCAGGGTCAGCCCGATGGCGGCAAACCCGTGCCGCATCCGACGCTGGCTCAAGGGTCGGGCTTCTTCATCTCGCCCGACGGCTATGTCGTCACCAATAACCATGTGGTCGAGGATGCCGAAGATATTTCGGTGACGCTGGAAAACGGCGACAAGTATCCGGCGACGCTGGTCGGCGCCGATCCGCGTACCGACATCGCTTTGATCAAGGTGAAGGCAGACGGCAAGAAGTTCGCGTTCGTCGACTTCTCCGAGAAAGATCCCCGGGTTGGCGATTGGGTGCTCGCGGTCGGCAATCCGTTCGGTCTCGGCGGAACGGTCACCGCCGGCATTATCTCCGCGCATAATCGCGACATCGGCTCCGGTCCATACGACTATCTCCAGATCGATGCGGCTGTGAACCGCGGCAATTCCGGCGGTCCGTCGTTCGATCTCGACGGCAAGGTGATCGGCATGAACACCGCCATCTTCTCGCCTAGCGGCGGCAATGTCGGTATTGCGTTTGCCGTGCCGGCAGCTTTGGTCAAGGACGTGGTCGGGCAGCTGCAAACGCATGGCACAGTCGATCGCGGCTGGCTCGGCGTCGTCATCCAGAATGTCAGCGAGGATATCGCCGACTCGATCGGGTTGGCGGAGGCCAAGGGCGCCATGGTGACCAAGGTTGCCGACGATGGTCCTGCCGCGAAGCAGGACGTCAAGGCGGGCGACGTGATCGTCGCGGTGAACGGCGAGGATATCGCCGACTCCCGTGATCTCGCGCGCAAGATCGCCGAGATGCATCCGAACACCGACGTCAAACTCTCCATCATGCGCTATGGCGACAAGCATGACGTCGACATGAAGCTTGGGGCCTTCCCGACCGGCAAGAAAGTTGCCGCGCTGGAAGAAGACAAGCCGGAGCAGGGCGAGGAGCTCTCGACGCTCGGCATGTCGCTTGCCGCCGCCACCCGTGTGCCGGGTGCCGGTGAGGAAGGCGTGGTCATCACCCAGGTCGATCCCGAGAGCGATGCCGCCGAAAAGGGCCTGAAGCCCGGCGACGTCATACTGCAGGTTGCGGGCGAGACCGTGTCCGACCCCGCCGATGTCTCCAAGGGCATTAAGAAGGCAATCGACAAGGCCAAGGACAAGGACAAGGTCAACGTTCTCGTACAAGTGAAGTCCGGCGATCAGACGCGATTTGTCGCGCTCTCCCTAAAGAAGGCCTAAGCCACCTTCGACGCCGGAGGGCGGCGCGGTTCCCCCCCAACCGCGCCGCCCACCTTTTTTCTTAACATTGTCGTCCCTATCTTCCGTGTCAGCTAAACTTCAGGAGCTTTCCAGCCATGCGGGTACTGGTGATCGAGGATGACCAGGAGACCGCGAACTTCCTTAAGCGGGCACTGAAGGAGCAGGGTCACGTCGCGGAATATGCCGCGGACGGGCAGACCGGGCTCGATCTGGCAAGAGGCGGGTCCTACGACGTCCTGATCGTCGATCGCATGCTGCCCAAATGCGACGGGCTCGCGGTGATAGGCACGCTCCGCGCCGAAGAGGTGCGCACCCCTGCGCTGATCTTGAGCGCGCTTGGCGAGGTCGATGACCGGGTCAAGGGCTTGCGCGCCGGCGGCGACGACTATCTGACCAAACCCTATTCGTTCAGCGAGCTTCTGGCGCGGATTGAAGCGCTGGCCAGACGCACCTCGCCAGAGGAGTCGAACACCAAATTGGTGGTCGGCGACCTGGTGTTGGATCGGCTCTCCCATAAAGTGACGCGCTCGGGCGAGGCCATCATCTTGCAGCCCCGCGAATTCCGCCTGCTCGAATATCTGATGAAACATGCGGGCCAGGTCGTCACCCGCACCATGCTGCTGGAGAATGTGTGGGACTATCATTTCGACCCGCAGACCAACGTGATCGACGTGCATATTTCGCGGCTAAGGTCGAAGATCGACAAGAATTTTGGGAGCCCGCTGCTTCATACTGTTCGCGGCGCCGGCTACACCATCCGTGATAGCGCTCACTAAACTTTTCCGCACCGTCACCTTCCGTCTATCGCTGACCTACCTCGCGCTGTTCGGCGCGGCGGCCACGATCGCGATGGTCTATATCTATTGGAACACGACGGTGCTGCTGTCGCGGCAGCTGCACCAGACCATCGATGCCGAGCTGAAGGGTCTCGCCGAGCAATATAAGGCCGGCGGACTCGATCAACTGGTCAAGACCGTCGCCGATCGGAGCGAGACGCCGGGTAACAGCCTCTATCTCGTGGCGGACGCGCAAGGCCACCGCATCGCCGGCAATCTCAGCGCCGTCTCGCCTGAGCTCTGGAATAGTCTAGGCCCGGTCGAATTCGTCTATAGCCGGCCGGCACCAGGCGGCACGGAGACCCGGCTCGCTTATGCCAATGTGTTTCGGCTGACCGGCGATTATCGCCTGATCGTCGGCCGCGATATCGAGGAGCGACGAGAGCTGGCGCGGGTGATCGGCTCTGCGATGCTGTGGGGTCTCGGCTTCATGGCCTTGCTCGGCATCGGCGGCGGTTATTGGGTGAGCCGCAATCTCCTGGACCGGGTCGACGAGATCGCGGCGACGTCGCGAAGGATCATGGATGGAGATCTGTCGCGACGACTGCCGGTGAAAGGCTCGGGCGACGAACTCGATCGACTTTCCGAGGGCTTGAATTCGATGCTGTCGCGCATCGAGCAATTGATGACGAGCTTGCGCGAAGTCTCCGACAATATCGCCCACGACCTCAAGACACCGCTCAGCCGCTTGCGGAACCGGGTCGAGGCCGCGCTGAGCGAGCCAGATGGCGGGCCGGTCTATCGGGAGGCGTTGGAGCGGACCATCGAAGAGGCCGACGGGCTGATCAAGACCTTCAATGCGCTTTTGTCCATCGCGCGGCTGGAGGCCGGCGCCGGCGGCGAGAATCGTGAGACGCTCGATGTCGCGGGGTTGGCGGATGAGTTGGCCGAGCTCTACGAGCCGGCGGCGGAGGAGCGCGGGCTCGTGCTGAGGGCATCCACCGATGAGCCGATCTTCGTTCACGCCGATCGTCAGCTGTTGGGCCAGGCCATCGCCAATCTGCTCGATAATGCGATCAAATATGGCGCGCCGTCGGACGGTGCGCCTGTCTCCGGAGCCAAGCCCGAGATTGGGATCGCGGCCAGAGTGGCGGGCGACATGGCGGAGATCGTCGTCACTGATCACGGGCCCGGCGTGCCCGCGCCGGAGCGCGAGCGCGTGCTCGGCCGTTTTGTTCGACTCGAAGCCAGCCGGTCCGAGCCCGGCAGCGGCCTTGGCTTAAGCCTGGTCGCCGCCGTCGCGAGCCTGCATGGCGGCACGCTCAAATTGGAGGACAACGAGCCGGGCTTGCGCGTGGTGCTGAGCTTGCCGCGGGAGCGTGAAGCTCTTATCAATGGGACGCCCGAGCAGGAGCCGAGAGCAGAGACCCATCACGCGTGACACAATTCTACGAGCGTATCGCCGAGTGCCCGCTGATCTTCGATGAGAACCGGGCGCGCGATGTGCTCGACACGCTGAGTAAGCACCCGGGTTCGCTCAGCGAACTCTTAGTTCGATCTCCCAAAGTTCGCGCGCTGCTCGAAGGCGCTTTTTCCAGCTCCTCCTATCTTGCTTCCCTCGCGCTGCGCGACCCCGACCTTCTCGCCGATTGCCTGTTGCGCGATCCAGAGGAGCATATGGCGTTTGCTCGCGCGGAGCTTGCGAAAGAGGTTGGGGCGAGCGGATCGATGAAAGAGGCGAGCACGCTGCTTCGGCGCTTTAAGCGGCGGATCGCACTTCTCGCGGGCCTCGCCGATCTCGGCGGCGTCTGGGAGGTCGATGCGGTCATCGCCGCGATGAGTGAGGCGGCAGACGCGGCGCTGAATGAAGCCGTCGCCTTTCTGTTTCGGAAGGCGAAAGAGGCCGGGGAGATCGGCGAGGGCGTGCCGCCCGGCAATGGCTATATCGTGATCGCTATGGGCAAGCTCGGGGCGTCCGAGCTGAATTATTCGAGCGACATCGATCTCATCGTGTTCTACGACGCGAAGCGTGCCGGCCTCAAGCAAGGCAGCGAGCCTTCCGTCTTCTTCGTCAAAATCACGCGCGATCTCGTCAAGCTGCTGCAAGAGCACACCGGCGAGGGCTATGCGTTCCGCACCGACTTGCGGCTGCGGCCCGATCCGGGCGCGACGCAGATCGCGCTCTCGACCGACGCCGCTCTTTCTTATTACGAAAGCTTCGGACAGAATTGGGAGCGCGCGGCGCTGATCAAGGCCAAGGCGGCGGCGGGTGACAAAGAGCTCGGCGAGGCGTTCTTGCGCCAGCTCTCGCCCTTCATCTGGCGGAAATATCTCGACTATGCCGCCGTCGCCGACATCCATGCGATGAAACGGCGCGTGCATGTATTCAAGGGTCACGGCGCGGTTGCGGTCGAAGGCCATGACATCAAGCTCGGGCGCGGCGGCATTCGTGATATCGAATTCTTCGTGCAGACCCAGCAATTGATCGCGGGTGGGCGGCATCCGGAGCTCAGGACGCGAGGCACGATCGAGACATTGTCGCGGCTTGCCGAGGGCGGCTGGATCACCTCGGAGGCCGCGAGCGAGCTCAGCGCCGCCTATCGATTCTTGCGGCGGATCGAAAACCGCCTGCAGATGATGGGCGACGAGCAGACCCACAGCCTGCCCACGACACCCGAGGAGTTGCTGCGCGTCGCGCGACTTTCCGGGTTTGAGACCACCGATTTCTTCGCCGATGCACTTCTTGCCGAGCTTCGCAAGGTCGAAACGCATTACGGCGCATTGTTCGAGCGACTGCCGCAAGTCCCTGGCTCTGCGCCCGCTATCGTCATCACCGGTGCCGAGGCCGAACCCGCGACGCTCGCGTTGCTCGAGCGGCTCGGCTACACCAATCCTTCGCAAGCCATCGAGACGGTGCGGGCCTGGCAGGCCGGCCGCTACGCGGCGACCAAGAGCGCGCGCGCGCGCGAGCGGCTGACGGAGTTCCTGCCATATCTGCTCGATGCTTTCGGACGCACCGCGGAACCTGACCTGGCGCTGGCCAATTTCGACCGCGTCATCGCCACGATGCCGGCCGGGCTCCAGCTGTTTTCACTGCTCGCCGCCAATCCGAGCCTCACTCGTCTCATCGCCGACATCATGGGGACCGCGCCGCGGCTCGCGCAAACCATCGCGCGTCAGTCACGGCTGCTCGACGTCGTGCTCGATCCCGGGTTCTTCGAGGCGGTGCCGGCGGCAGCCAAGATCAAGGCGCTGATCGAGAATGCGCTTGGGCAGGCACTCGACTATTCCGAGGCGCTGGACCGGGCGCGGATCGTGGGCCGCGAGCAAGCCTTTCTCATTGGCGTTCGCGTGCTCTCGGGCACGATCTCAGCCGAGCAGGCGGGATCGGCCTACGCCAATCTTGCCTCCGCGCTGATCGAGGCTCTGTTCCCTCGCGTCGAGCAAGAACTGATACGCCAGCATGGGCGCATCGCGGGAGGCCGCGCCGCCGTGCTCGCCATGGGCAAGCTGGGCGGTTACGAGATGACGGCGTCGTCCGATCTCGACCTCATTCTTATCTATGACTTCAAAGACGGCGCGCAGTCAGACGGCACGAGAAGCTTGCCGGCCACGCAATATTATGCGCGGCTGACGCAGCGGCTGATTGCAGCACTGTCGGCGCCGACCGCTGAAGGATCGCTCTATCAAGTCGATATGCGACTCCGGCCCTCCGGCACGCAAGGACCGGTGGCGACGCGGCTTTCGAGCTTCGTCGACTATCAGCGGAACCACGCCTGGACCTGGGAACATCTGGCGCTGATGCGCGCGCGCGTGCTGACGGGCCCACCGGACCTCAAGGACGAGATCGAGACGACGATCGATGAGGTGCTTTGCCGCTTGCGCGATAGAGCGCGGCTCGCGTCGGATGTGCGAGAGATGCGGGCGAAGATCGAGACGGAGAAGGGGACCGAGGACATCTGGGAGCTGAAGCAGGTGCGGGGCGGGCTCGTCGATATCGAGTTCCTCACGCAATTTCTTCAGGTTGCGAACGCCCATACCCATCCGGACGTGCTCGACCAGAACAGTGCGGTGGGGCTCGCCAAACTTGCGCAAAGGGGGGTGCTGTCGCCGGGCGACGCCGAAATTCTGCTCCCCGCGATCAAGCTCTATCACACGCTGACGCAAGTGCTGCGGCTCTGCCTCGACAAACCGTTCGTGCCGGAAGAGGCGCCGCGCGGCTTGAAGGAGCTGTTGGCGCGCGCTTCCGACATGCCGGATTTCCCGACGCTCGAAGCGAGGCTGAAGGACACGCTCGAAGCGGTGCATGATGCCTTCGAGCGGATCGTGCGGTGAGGGAGGTTCTTCGCGGGCATGACAACAGGAGACCTAGGCCGACGCGGCGTGGGCCTCGTAGTCTTCGTCCTCGGCCATGACGGCCTTGACGGGGAGGGTGCAGATCACGTTAGTGCCCTGGCCTTCGCGGCTGGTGATGCGCAAGGAACCGCCATGGAGCTCGACCAGCGCGCGCGAGATGGCGAGCCCCAAGCCGCTGCCCTGATGGCTCTTGGAGAATTGGTTCTCCACCTGCTCGAAGGGCCGTCCCAGCTTGACGATATCCGACTCCGGGATGCCGATGCCGGTATCCTTGATGGCGATGCGCACGATGCCCTTCGATCGCGACAGATGCACGTCGACCGTGCCGTCCTCGCGGGTGAATTTGACGGCATTGGAGAGCAGGTTGAGGAAGATCTGCTTCAGCGCGCGTCGGTCCGCCTCGATCATTAGGCGCGAGGGACCATGACGCGATAAAGCGATGCCGCGGTCGCCGGCGGCCTGGCTCACCACCTTCATGCTGTCGGCGACGATATCGGCGACATCGACCGGGTCGATGTCGAGGCTCATGCGGCCAGCCTCGATCTTCGACATGTCGAGAATGTCGTTGATGACCTCGAGCAGATAGGCGCCGCTGTCGTGAATGTCGCGGGCATATTCCTGGTACTTGGCGTGGCCGAGCGGGCCGAACAGAGATTGCTGCATCACCTCGGAGAAGCCGATCACGGCATTCAGCGGCGTGCGGAGCTCGTGACTGATATTGGCGAGGAATTCCGACTTGGCGCGGTTAGCCGCCTCGGCGCGGTTCCGCTCTAGGGCATATTTCTCGGCGAGCTCGGCCAACTGCTGCTTCTGCTGCTCTAGCTCGCGGCGGGAATGGCGAAGCTCGGTGCCTTCCGACTCGAGCTGCTCCTCGTTCTCGGCAAGACGCTGCTGGTTCTGCTTGAGGATGGTGACGTCGGTGCCGACACTGACAAAGCCGCCATCCTTGGTGCGGCGCTCATTGATGTGCAGCCAGCGCCCGTCCTCGAGTTGCGCCTCATAGGTGCGGCTATCGATGTCCCTGAAGTCGACGTCGATGCGCTTCCTCACGATCGGCTCGGTGGAGGCTTCGATCACGGCGTCATAGGGCGTACCTGGACGAACGGCATCATCGGTAAGTCCATGAAATTGTTGATATTTTGAGTTGCACATGACGAGGCGGTTCTGATCGTCCCAGAGCACGAACGCCTCGGAGATAGTCTCGACAGCATCGCGCAAGCGGAGATTGGCCTCGGCGTCGCGCGTTCCAGGCAGCTCGTGCTCCACCGGAGCGGCGATCGCCGTGAGGTAGGGCTCGTTGCTCTCGGCGTCGCGGCTGATATGGCCACGAAGTCTGAGACGGATGTGATGGCCGTTCGCATGGCGGAGCCGGATGCATTCATCGAAGCTCATTTGGCCGTCACGAAGATGGCGGTCGGCGAGGGCGCGGAGATCGTCGGACGGATGTAGAAGCGTCGCGATGGCGCGGAAGCTCATAGCATCGTCCGCCGGCTCGAGGCCGAGTAGACGATACATCGGGGCGGACCAGTGCACATGGCCGCGGGCCAAATTCCAGCGCCAGACGCCGCAGCCTGGCAGCGCCTCGCGCAGCTCGTCGGCGAAACCGTCCTGGCTCGCCACGTCGAGTTCGGGTTCACCCAGATAGAAGACGGCGCCGCCCAGTAAGAGAAGGAGAAGGCATGAGCCGGCAAGGAGGGTGACCTCGATCCTAGTATCCCAGCGCCAAACGGCGAGCGCCGCATCGACGGGCTGGATCAGAGTGAGTTGCGCGTCCGTGTCGGGGACATCGCGCACCGTGACGATGGAATCGGTGCCGTCGGCGAGCGGCATTTCCAGCACGCCGGCGTTGGCGCCAAGGGTTGTCAGCGGTTGTTGCGGGCCGAGGATGGAGAGAAGATCTTCCGGCGCTTCACCTTGCAAGGGCGCGCGGGCCTCGATCTTGCCGTCGGTATTGGCGAGCAGCGCCATGCGGCCGTCGAGCGTCGCGCCCTGAGGCAGGCTCGATGCAAGCGCGCCCTGCCAGTCGTCCTTGCTGGCTTGTATCTCGTCTTTCAGCTGGAGTGAGGCGAGATCGGCCATCAGCGCCAATCGATCGCGCGCGGAAGCAAGGGTGGTCTGTTGGCCTTGGTCGAGCCGGATGTAGGTGCCAAGGCCTGCGAGCAGCAGAAAGGCCGCAATCAGGATCGGGATGAGGCGACGGAGGGCCGTGGCCGAGGGCATATAGGAATGAAAGCGCTCGCGGAGCTCATGGAATGGCTCCCCGATCGCGAATGACTCCGTACGCGCGGAACGTGTCCGCGACATTCGGTCCCCCTTCTTAGATTCTCCCGCCGGCAAACTGGAGAAACTGCCGCATCTCCGAATCGCTCAGTTAATTGAGGCGATTGCCGAGTCTTCTGTCTAGAGGGAAACTGTGGAAAGACGGTTAATATTCTGTTGACAGGATCCGAATCTAGGTTGTGCCGAGGGTTTTGGCGACAATCTCGTAGCTGTCCGTGGAGAGCTTGGCGGAGGCGAGCCGGCTCAGGGTTTCCTTGGCGCGCGCTTTGCGAATCGGCTCCAAGCTTTGCCAGCTTTCGAACGCGCCGAGCAGCCTCGCCGCCATATGCGGGTTGAAGCCGTCGATCTCGAGCGCGCAAGAGGCGAGCAACTCGTAGCCGGCGCCATCTAAGCGGTTGAAACCGGTCGGATTGCCATGGACGAAGCTGCCGATCAGGGCGCGGACGCGGTTTGGGTTCTTCAGCGAGAATTTCGGGTGCGACAGCAGCGCATGGACGATCTCAACCGAATCCTCGCGCGCGGCTCGCGCCTGCACCGCGAACCATTTGTCGAGCACGAGCGGCTCGTCCCGCCAGCGCTCGAAGAAATCGGCCAAGGCCTCGTCGCGGACGCGACCGTCGAGAAAGGCCAGGATGGCGAGGGCGGAGATCGAGTCCGTCATGTTGGTCGATTCGCGATAGTGGCGGAAGGTGCGCTCGGCTTCCGCCTCATCGCCGGTGCCAACCAGAAGATCGAGGGCGGCGCCTCGAAGCGCGCGTTTCCCCGCGCTATCGGCGTCCGGGGAATAGGGGCCGGACTGCTGGTTCGCCGCGTAAAGCGCGATCAGGTCGTCGCGAATGGCGGTACCGATGGTGGTGCGCAAGGTCTCGCGCGCGCGACGCACGGCGTCGGTGTCGACGTCGTGTCCAAGCTCGCGGGCGATGTCGGATTCGTTCGGCAGTTTCAGGAACTCGGCACGATAGGCGCTGAGCAGCGCGTCGTCCTTGGCGGTGGTGGCGAGAGCGCTTGCGAGGCGCAAGGCCTCCTCGCCGCTGACACGCTCCAGATTTGAGCCGTCGCGCGAGGCCGCGACGAGGAGCACTGTCGCGTAGCCCTGCGCTGCCTGCCAACGATTGAAGGGATCGTCATCATGCCGCATCAGAAATTCGATTTGCGGCAGGTCGGAATTCTGGGTGAGACGCACCGGCGCGGAGAAGCCGCGCAGCAATGAGGGGATCGGGGACGCCGGAATATCGCGGAAGGTGAAGGCCTGGCTGCGCTCCCGCATCTCGAGCATGCCGTCGCGGATCTTGCTGCCATCCTCCAAAACAAGGGGAAGGTCGTCGCCGCTTGTGCCGAGCAGGCCGACTTTGAGGGGAATCAGCAGCGGCTCTTTCTTGTTCTGGCCAGGGGTGGGGGACATGACCTGACTCACATTGAGCGTCGCGGTCTTGGCGCGGGCATCATAGTCGAGCGAGCAGGCGAGCTCCGGCGTGCCGCTTTGCGTGTACCAGAGCATGAACTGCTTGAGGTCGCGGCCCGACGCATCCACCATGGCGTCGACGAAATCCTCGACCGTCACCGCCTCGCCGTCATGGCGCTCGAAATAGAGGTCGAGTCCTTTGCGGAAGCCGTCGCGCCCCAGCAGCGTCTGCAACATGCGGCAGAGCTCGGCGCCCTTCTCATAGACGGTCGCCGTGTAGAAATTGTTGATCTCGATGTAAGACCTCGGCCGGACCGGATGGGCGAGGGGACCCGCGTCCTCCGGAAATTGATGCGTCTTCAACATGCGCACGGCAAGAATGCGCTCGACGGGACCGGCGCGCGTGTCGGCGGTGAATTCCTGGTCGCGGAAGACGGTCAAACCTTCTTTGAGGCAAAGCTGAAACCAGTCGCGGCAGGTGACGCGATTTCCCGTCCAGTTGTGAAAATATTCATGCGCGATGACGCTTTCGATCGAGACGTAGTCGGCATCGCTTGCGGTGTCGGGCCGCGCCAGCACCAGCTTGTCGTTGAAGATGTTGAGGCCCTTGTTCTCCATCGCCCCCATATTGAAGTCGCTGACGGCGACGATGTTGAAGACGTCGAGATCGTATTCGCGGCCGAAACGCTCCTCGTCCCAGCGCATGGCGCGCTTCAACGATTCCATCGCCCAGGCGCAGCGGTCCTCCTTGTGGGGCTCGACATAGATATTGAGCGCGACCTTACGGCCCGAGGCGGTGGTGAAACTGTCGGGCACGCAAGCAAGGTCGCCGCCGACCATCGCAAAGAGATAAGACGGCTTCGGGTGCGGGTCATGCCAGATGGCGAAATGGCGGCCGGTGCCTTCGATATCACCGTGTGCAACGGGATTGCCGTTGGCGAGCAGGATCGGTGCCACCTTCTTGTCGGCCTCGATGCGGACGGTATAGACGGCGAGCACGTCGGGACGATCGATGAAGAAGGTGACGCGGCGGAAGCCTTCCGGCTCGCATTGGGTGCAATAGGTGCCGCGCGAGCGATAGAGACCGGAAAGCGCGGTATTGGCCTCCGGATCGCACAGTGTGACGATCTCCAGAGTGAACGGAACCGACGGCACGCGCGGAATGGTGAGCGTGGTGCCGTCGAGAGCATAGTCGGACGGCAGAAGCGGCATGCCGTCTAGCGAGACGCTTTCAAGCGTCAGGCCTTCGCCATCGAGTTTTAGCGATTTTTCGCCCGGTACGTTGGTATTGGCGCGGAGACGAAGCTTCGATTTGACCCGCGTTGCTTTGGGCTCGAGCGCAACATCGAGTTCCACCTCCTCGATGAGGTAATCGGGCGGCGCATAGTCTTTGAGGAGTTTGGGAGCTCTGGCGGTTTGGTCCATCCGCCGCTCATAAACGGACGGAGCCGCGCTGCCAAGTGCGGAGCTGCACGGTCAGGGGCGTTGGCGGACGCCTATTCGGAGAGTTCGCCCAAGATGCGCCGGGCGACCTGGGCGAGCTTGGTCAAATCGTCGCTGAGATTTTCCGGCTCGTGCTCGGCATGCTGCAGGAACTGTTCGAGGAGCTTGAGGAGCACGGGCGCTCGAACGATGACTTGCGCCTGCTGCTCGATACGATAGGGATCGAGATCGTACTCAGAGCCGGGCACGCGCCAGCCGCCCCAATCGTGATCAGAGGTGACCACCAACGGATGGGTGCCGGGGAAGGGATGATGGCCGCATTGCTCGGCGCTCTTCCAGCGATTCTGTCCGCGCATGATGCGCCACTCGCCGGTGAAGGCTTCCTCGACGCTGCCATTGTGCATGCCTGAGGATTCCGGCTCGAGCTCTTCCGGCGCGAATTCGCGGCCCATGCCGACATCGTAGGCGATCTTGATCGGCTCTTCGCAGCCCTTGACCCATTTCGGCACCACGGCCTCGATATAGGCCCAGGTACCGACCGGCTTCACGAACACGCGCTGCGCCTTATGGTATTTGGCTTTGGCCATTGTCGCTCTAAGCTCTGGTAAGGAAAACAGGCGACGTGGAGGCTATCGTCGAATTGTTAAAATTTGGCGGAAGGAACGGCTCAATTTCGCTGGATGAAACAGGGTGAAGTCCTAGGAAGGCATGATGGATAAGGGAGGGGAGAGCGGCTTTTTTCGTCCTTCGCGGCGGCAAGCGACGCTGCTTGGCGCGCTGGCGCTCGCCGCGCTGGCCGCGGCGCTCTATCTCCGCTACGGCATTATCGAGAACACGCAGATCGGGTTCGCTTGCGACGCCGGCGACTTGAGCCTCATTTGCCGGCTGCGTCTCGCGACAGTCTATCTTTTCAACTCGACCGTGTTCGGCGCCGTTTCGATCGCAGCGGCAGGCTTGCAACTTTGCCGACCAAACATCGTCGCGTTCGGGATCGGGCTCATCTTCGCCGCGTTCGGAGTCGTGCTTTACAACACGCGGCTCTCGGCACTCGCATTGGCTTTGCTCGTCCTCAGCCTGGCGCGGCTCGCGCACGGAAACACGCGAGCGAAAGCAGAATAAGCGTCGAGGCGAGCCACAGAGCTTGCCAATTGCGCAAGCCTTCAATGGCGATGATGAAGAGAGCGGAGCCGAAAAGCACGACACTGGCCACGATTTCCGCAAGCCCTGGCCGCGGCCTCGGTTTGCCGGCGAAGGCAAGGATGGCGAACGCAATGGCAATTGGCGAGAGCGCGGCGAAGGGAAAATCCTGATAGCGCGAATCCATGACGAGCCCGAGCGCGACGTGGAGGGCGGCCGCGACCGAAGCCGCGAACAGAGCAGCGAGAATAAGGGCCGGCCAATTCAGTCGTCGCGAATAAAAGCGGTTCAGAGCAAAGGCGAAGCCGGGAAGCTCGTTCTCGCGAGCAATGGCGAAGGCGGCGGCCGCCGGTGCTGCGAATGCGAGCACGACCATGATCAGGGCCTTGATCCGATCGCCTAACTGCTCGCCATCAATTGTGAAGTTCTCGACGGCGAGCCCGAACAGCAGACCGGTGACGAGGGCGATCACCGCGATCACCACATCGGTTTTCCAGTCCCACCTGGTGGCGCCAATTCGTCCCAGCCACGCCGAGACGAAGACGATCAAAGCAGCGCCGATTCCGAGTCCGGCTTGAAGCTGCCAGTGCGGGTAATTGGAGATCGGCTCGCCGAAGTGGAATTTGGGTTCTCGCGCCTTGGCGTCGAGCAGCCCCCAATAGCCGCCCACGGTTCCCTCCAGCAGCCGCTTCCAAGGCTGGTCGAACGCCTCGATATAGTTGACCTTCCAGTTTCCCTCCTTGGCTGCCGCGATGACGTCGCTCAAGACGCGCGCCTGATTTGACGGCGAGGGGAGCGCGCCTTCGCGCATCCGGCCATGACTTGGCCAGCCAACCTCCCCAATCAAAATCTCCTTTCCTTCGAATCGTTTGCTGACTTCGGCTCTGATGTCGCGGACGTGGCCGGCGGCATCCTTCGCGGCGACCGGGGTGTCCTCCCAATAGGGAAGAATGTGGATGGTGATGAAGTCGACATAAGGCGCGAGCTCTGCAAGCCTCAGCCAAAATTCCCAAACGTCGGCATAAGTGACGGGAAGTCCTGACCGGCGCTTTACCTCCTGCAGGTACTCGGCGATCTTGGCGGGCGGGAGTTCGCCGCGGAGTGAGACTTCATTACCGACAATGATGGCCGCGATTTTGCCCGGGTGTAGCCGGGCGAGTTGGATCGCGCTTTCGATCTCGCGGCGATTGGCGGCGAGATTCCGTGCCAACCAGATGCCTTGCATGACCTTCAAGCCTTGGCTGGCGGCGATCCGGGTGACGCGGCGCTGAGCACCCCCGGCGCTATAGGTCCGAATGCATGAGGTGATTTTGGCCAGCCGCTCCATGTCGGCTGTGATCTGCTGGTCGGAGATAACAAGGGGTTGGTCAAAGGGCGTCTGGCTGCCTTGGTAGGGGGTGTAGGAGACGCAAGGCAGCGTCTCGCCGGGTCCGAGTGGAGAGGGGGGCACGGCTATCGGGGCACCTAAGAGGGACCAGGCCAGCCAAACCGAGGCGGCGGTGAACGCGAAAAGGAGGGGGAGGCGGATCATCGGGGCCGCTTAAGGGGAAGGAGGCCGCGACCAATAGCAGCTTTGCGGGAGTTTTTGAACGGAATGCACTAGTTTGTGCAATTGCGAGATGATAGAGAGGGTTTTGCCGTCTGGATGACAAAATTTAAGCATCCAATGCATCGTACCGCGTTTAAACCCTATCGGGCATGAGCACTCCACACATGCTGTGCTTCGTATTTCGTTCAGCCGCCGTGGCTTTCGCCGGCGGCGTTTTATTGGCGTCCGTTCAAATGGCTACGGCTCAAGGCCAGGGGGAGCAAAAGCCTCCCGAGCAGGCCCAGGGCGAGCAGAAAGCTCAGCCTGCGGAAGAAGGGCAGAAGCCCGCCGACGCGGCAGCCGCAGAGCATGAGGCCCAGGCCAAGGCTGTCGCCGAATATGAAGAGGCGAAAGCGAAGTTGCCGCGTGCAGCCGGGGCCCCCGAGTGCGTCTGGACCGGACGCCGGATCGCCAGCCTGCTCTGGCGTGACGATGTCGACACTGCCAACCGCTATATCGCGCTCTATGACCGATTCGGCTGTTCGCAGGATCATTTGAGGCTCGCGTTCAGGTGCGTCGTGCAGCAGGGGCCGATCGACCCCAAGGCTGCGGACCGTCTGGCGTCGCGAGTCCATGGTTGCTGGATTTCACCGGAGGGACCAACGGGCCTGACCGACGCGACGACTGCAACGACGACGACAACGACAACAACAAAGAGTGGGACGGTACCGAACTAAATAGGCGGGAACCTATCACCGGACGAAAGGGTTTAGGGAGGACTGCAGAAATTCTCTGCGGCGGTGGCCGAGGAGGACTGGCAGGCCTGTGTTCGGGAAAGATCATTTGCTATGCGCAGTCTACTTGTCGTGGCCCTGGTCACCGTCGCGACCATTCTCCATGCCTTGGCTTGGTATCTCACCCAGTCGAGCGTGGCGCCTCCCGATGCGAACGAGATTGCCAGTCTCTCCTTTTCGCCGATCAATCCTGATGCGAACGGTCTAGTTGAGGGCACCGACGAGGCCCAGATCAGATCCGATCTCGCGACGATCGAGCCTTATACGCGGAAAATCAGAACCTATTCGGCCACCAACGGCATGGAGCTGGTGCCGGGTATCGCTGCAGATTTCGGCTTGCACGTGAGCCAAGGCATCTGGCTCGACGGACAACAAGAGCGAGACGAGCGGGAGATGGAGGGCGGCATCGCGCTCGCCAAGCGTCATACCAACATCGACAGCGTGATTGTCGGCAACGAAACGATCTACCGCGAGAACCTGACCGTCCCCGAACTTATCACCAAGATCCAACGCGTCAAACGCGAGGTCTCAGTGCCGGTGACGACCGCCGAAGTGTGGAATGTCTGGCTTGAGCATCCGGAGCTTGCATCGTCAGTCGATTATCTGGCCGTGCACATTTTGCCCTATTGGGAAGGCCTTCCCGGTTCCGCCGCCGTCGACCATGCCGCGAAGATCTATGAGAAGCTTCGCCAGACCTATCCCGGAAAACGCATCGTCATTGCCGAGTTCGGCTGGCCGAGCGCCGGACTCAATCGCAAGGACGCGGTGCCAGATCCTCTCACCCAGGCGCAAGTGTTGCGCGATTTCCTCGCGCGCGCCGACGCCATGGGTATCGACTATTCCATCGTCGAGGCCTTTGATCAGCCGTGGAAGACCTTCGAAGGTAGCGTCGGGCCCTATTGGGGATTGTTCGACGCCGCGCGTAACCCGAAATTCGCGCTGACCGGCATCGTTCAGGCGCAGAACTGGTATTTGAAAGCGGGAGCGGCACTCGGCCTTGGGCTTTTGCTTTCGCTCGCGATCTTCGTCAGTCCCGGCGTGCGGCCGGTGCAGGCCTTCGTCATTGCCGTCACCGCGAATGTGATCGGGGCGTGGTGTTCGCAAGTGTTCGACTATTGGGCGACACATTATTTTGTGTTCGGTTCGCAGCTTGCGATGATAGTCGGCGCCCTGTTGCTGGTGCCCCTCATCGTCATCATGAAACAGCGGGTCGAGGAGCTCGCTGCGATCCTGTTCGGTTCGGCGCCGCGGCGCTTGCTGGCGATGCCGACTAACGCGTTGGAGCACGCACCGTTCGTGTCGATCCACATTCCCACCTGCCGCGAGCCGCCGGAGATGTTGCGCGAGACGCTGGACAGCGTGGCGAAGCTTGACTGGCCGAATTTCGAATGCGTGGTGGTGAGCAACAATACGCCGGACGCGAGCCTGTGGCGTCCGGTCGAGGAGCACTGCAAGGCGCTTGGACCTCGCTTCAAATTCGTGCACATGGAAAAGCTCGAGGGCTTCAAAGCGGGCGCGCTTCGGCTTGCGCTTGCGCATAGCGCGCCGGAGACCGAGATCGTCGGCGTGATCGATGCCGACTACATCGTTGATCCAAACTGGCTAAACGATCTTGTGCCGTCCTTCACCGATCCGTCGGTTGGACTAGTGCAGGCACCGCAAGATCATCGCGACGGCGGCCGCAGCGTCACGCATGCCTTGATGAATGGCGAGTATGCCGGCTTCTTCGATATCGGCATGGTGCAGCGGAACGAGGTCAATGCCATCGTCACGCACGGCACGATGTGCCTGGTGCGGCGCACGGCGCTTGAGGATGCGGGCGGCTGGTCTAGCGATACGATTGTCGAGGATACCGATCTCGGCCTCGCGATGCTCGCGCGCGGCTGGAACTCGCTCTATACGCGCAAACGCTATGGCTGGGGTCTCTTGCCAAACAATTTCGACGCCTATAAGCGCCAGCGTCATCGCTGGGCGTATGGCGGGTTGCAACTCATCAAGAAGCATTGGCGCGCGTTCTTGCCCGGTCGGAGCCGTCTCACGCAGCAACAGAGATCAGCATTCTTATTTGGCTGGATGAGCTGGCTCGGCGCCGAAGCCCTCGGCGTGGTCATCGCCTTGCTCAACCTCATCTGGATGCCGCTTGTCGCCTTCTTCCATATTGCCGTACCGGAGGCGGTGCTAACGCTGCCGGTGATCGCTACCTTCTTTGTTATGCTCCTGCATTTTCTCGTCCTTTATCGCGCGCGGGTGCAATCGCCGGTGATGGCGTCGCTCGGCGCGGCGCTTGCCGCCATGTCGATGCAATTAACTGTAGGCCGGGCGGTGGCGGAGGGCGCGATCCGCGACGGATTGCCGTTCGTGCGCACGGCCAAAGGCGGCAGTG
>JANWJA010000002.1 GCA_025449615.1 Methyloceanibacter sp. | reverse complement strand
CCAGGATCGCAGGGTCGGCGGCATTGCCGCTTAAGGCCTCCAGTCCACTCGCCTTAAGGCCTTCCACCGCCTCGTCGTCGTCCTCGATCACGAAGACCGGCACGCCCTTCTCTCGCAGCACCTTGCTGATGGCGCTGCCGACGCGGCCATGGCCGATCAGAACGACGTGATCCCTTAGCTGGGTGGGTTTGATCGGCTCGCGAGGTGGCTCCTCGGGTGCAGGCCCCGGGGCCGGTGCCGTCTCTTCGCGCCGTTTAGCGCGCTTGGCCGCGATCATGTCGAGTCCGGCAAACAGCAGCGGGCTGATGAGAATCGACAGAATCGCAGCGGCGATGACAAGATCGCGCCCCTCTTCCGGCAAGATCGCCAGACTGACGCCGAGGCCCGCCAGAATGAAGGAGAACTCGCCGATCTGAGCCAGCGCCGCAGAGATCGTGATGGCGCTGCCTGGTCCATAGCCGGAGAGGCGCACCAGTCCGTAAGCGGCGATGGTCTTGGCAACGACGACGATGAACAGGGTGGCGAGCAATGCCATCGGCTCCGCGACGACAATATGCGGGTTGAACAACATGCCCACGGAAACGAAGAACAGCACGGCAAAGGCGTCGCGTAGCGGCAGCGACTCCGTCGCCGCCTGCTGGCTCAAGCGCGACTCGCTCAAGATCATGCCGGCAAAAAATGCGCCGAGCGCCAGCGATACGCCGAACAACTCGGCAGCGCCGTAGGCAAAGCCGAGCGCGATGGAGAGCACCGCCAAGCGAAACAATTCGCGGCTTCCGGTATGCGCAACATAGTGCAGCAAGGCCGGAATCAACTTCTTGCCGACCAGCAGCATGACGACGATGAATGCGGCGATCTTGCCGAAGGTCAGGGCGAGAGCATCGAGCAGCACGGACGGATCGGGGGCCTCGCCCTCTCCCCGCAGCACACCCGCGAGCACCGGCAGCAGTACCAGCACCAGCACCATGGCGAGGTCTTGCACGATCAGCCAGCCGACAGTGATCTTGCCGCGTTCGGTCTCGAGCAAGCGCCGGTCCTGAAGCATGCGAAGCACAACCACGGTACTGGCGATCGAGAGATCGATGCCGTAGATGAGCCCGGCGCCGTGGCTCCAGCCCATCCACGAAGCGAGCCCCATGGCCAGGGGAATCGCCACCAACGCCTGGATCAGGGCGCCCGGGACCGCGACGGCGCGCACCGACAGGAGATCGTCCAGCGAGAAGTGCAACCCGACACCGAACATCAGAAGGATGATGCCGATTTCCGCCAACTGATTGGCGATGCCCTGATCGGCGACGATGCCCGGCGTGAACGGGCCTAGGGCAATGCCGGCAAGGAGATAGCCGACCAGCGGCGGCAGGCGAAGGCGCTGCGCGCCAAGCCCAAAGACGAAGGCAAGCACCAAAGCAAAGACGACGGTTGAGATCAGCGGCGCGGCGTGCATGTCCCTTGAAGCTTACTCATCGATGGGAATCACGCGCAAGATCTCATCGGTCGCCCGCGATAAAGCCGGTCGGCGGTAATAGACGACGCGAGCGGGTCGTGCCGAGATCGATGATGCGCTGCTGACTCGCGGTCAAGCGCTCTCTCCATTTCTCATCCAGGACAAGGTTGCTCGTGGTTTGATAGCGCATGTGGTTGCCGGCAACGATATGCTTCTCGGCTTCCGCCCAGGAGAGTTGACGCCGATCAAAGCTGAGGCCGAGAGGCTGCAAAATACTGTTCAAGCTACGTTCCGGATCGCGCACCAGATCCTCATAGCGCACCACGCTATGGGGAACCGATTTCAACGTCCGGTGAATCTGCTCCTGCACGATCTCGTAGCGAACGATATTCTTGAGGAAGCCCCCATGTTTCCGCATTACCGAAGCGATCTGGCCTTTCGGGTCCCTGATCAGGTGAACCGGGTAGACGTCAAGCTCGGGAAATTGCATGAGCTGGCTAAGTCTTCGCGGAATCTTGGAAGAATCGACAATGAAGTTCTTACCGGAGACGGCGGCAATGGCCTTGAACAGCGTAACGTTCGGCGCGTGGCGCGGATCGCGCGTGTCGCTATCGAGGACATCGAGTTCGGTGAGAGATTTTCCCGCGGTGGCTCGGATCTCGGCATCGACGGCAGACCAGAACTTACACTGCAACAGCGAAGGCGCGCCGCACGAACAGGGCGCGTAATTTTTCCTCTCCGGGTCCCGATAGCCGAGCTGACGGTTGAGTTTGAGCACCTCTCCGACGGAGACGATCTCGGGATGCGCATTAAGCATCAGATCGAGCAAAGTAGACCCACTATGGGCCGCACCGGCTATGTAAATGACCCGCATGTGGACGAAACTCCGCCAAGACCTTGCGTGCGGTATTAGCCTGATCGACGCAAGGAAGCCAAGCCTGGCGGCAGGGACGGGAAAGGCTTACATGGCCGTGATGAAGTCTAGCCAGGATCGACCAGTCGCAGATCCGCTCCTTAGCTGCTTGGGTCCGTTTGTGTCACGCCAGGCCTTCTTGCATGGCGCGGTTGCGCTCGCGGCGGCGCCCCTGTTGCGCGTGCTTCCCGGTCATGCCGGTGAAAGTCTCGAGGTCGCGGAAATCGCGCCGGGTATCTTCGTGCATCAAGGTCGCTACGAGGTGCAGTCGGCGGAAAATCGCGGCGATATGGCGAATGCGAGCTTCATCGTTGGCAATGACGCGGTGGCCGTGATCGATACCCTGGGCAGCGCCACGGTCGGCGAGCAGCTTCATGCCGCGGTCCGCATCGTCACCGATCGGCCGATCAAATATGTGATCAACTCGCATATGCATCCCGATCATGTGTTCGGCAATGCGGCCTTCAAGGCGGACAACCCGATTTTCGTCGGTCATTACAAACTTGCCAGAGGTCTCGGCAGCCGCGCCGACCGCTATCTCGGCGCAAACAAGCAGATGATGGGCGAGGCCGTGCTCGAGCGTACCGAGATCATCTTGCCGACGCTCAGCGTGAAAGACAAGGTGACGCTCGACCTCGGCGGCCGCACCCTTCTCTTGGAGGCGCAATCGACAGCCCATACCGACAACGATCTGATCGTCACCGACAGTCAGACTGACACGCTGTTCCTTGCCGATCTCCTGTTCTCCGTGCATGTGCCGACGCTCGATGGGTCGATCAAAGGCTGGCTCACGCTGCTCGACAGCCTGAAAGACCGCAAGGCCGCGCGCGTGGTGCCGGGCCACGGGCCGCATGCCATGGAACTGCCCGGAGCGCTGGTGCCCGAACAAGACTATCTCTCCACCATCACCACGGACGTTCGTGGCCTGATCAAAGAGGGAAAAACCCTGGAAGAAGCGGTCAAAGTCGCCGGCATGTCGCAGCGCGATAAATGGAAACTTTTCGACTACTACCACGCGAGAAATGTCACTGCGGCCTTCGCCGAACTCGAATGGGAGTGATATATTGGCTTCAAGGATCCAAGGAGATCGGGACATGACCCAGTCCACCAGCAGGTTAGGACAGTTGCTTCTCTCGGGCGCAGTCGCCGCTGTAACCATGCTTTCTTCTTCTTATTTGGCGGTGGCGGAGGAAGATAGCTGGCCGAGCCTGCGGCAGTCGGCCTTCGGCGATCGCGCCATCGCCGAGGACGGCATGGTTATCCTCGACGCGCCGCAATCGGCGGAGGATGCTGCCATAGTTCCGCTTACGGTTCGGGTACCGCCCTCGGTGTCGCAAAGACTGAAATCGCTTACCCTCTTCATCGACAAGAATCCGAATCCGCTGGTGGCCAAGATCAATTTTGGTCCCGCTGCCGGCACAGGTGGCGAGCGCAGCTTCTCCACGCGGGTCCGCATCGACAATTTCTCTTACGTGCGCGCGGTGCTCGAGACCGAGGATGGTAATCTGCACATCGCCAACAAATTCGTGGCGGCGGCGGGCGGCTGTGCTGCGATGCAGGCGAAGGATCCGGATTCGGAAACCGTCGATCTCGGCAAGACGCTGGTGAAGACGTTCCCGCCCGCGCTTTATGCGAACCCGATCTGGTCGGGTCAGGTGATGATCAAGCACCCGAACAGCAATGGGATGCAGCTCAACATCAACACGGCAGAGTTCATCCCGGCGCGGTTCGTCAAGGATGTGGTGGTGAAACGCGGCGGCGAGCTCGTGTTCCAGATGGAGAGCACGTTCTCGATCTCGACCAACCCGAATTTCCGCTTCACCTTCGGCAAGGGCGCGAGCAACAATCTCGACGTCGCCATCACCGATACGGACGGGAGGGTGTTCACGGCGCAGTCCACCCCGAGTGGATCGTAGTTACTGCGCCTGCTTCTTGCTCATGTAGAACACGGCCGCCTGATCGAGGAATTGTTCCGGCTTCTTGAGGAACACGATCTTGGCCTCCTCGTTGCCGAAACAATAGGTCTTGCCGTCGAGCATCGCGTTGATCGAACAATCGGTCTTGATTTCCTTTCCCAAGGCCAGGCCCATGGTGCAGAGACCGTCGAACTCCCATTCGGGCTCGGCGAGAGCAGTCGCCGCGGAGCCAAACACAATGGCAATAGCAACAGCGGAAAGCAGACCAAGTCGCATCATTGTCTCCTTGCAATTGATCAAAGGCCGTCGGGGCTTTAGGAGTATACTGCGAATTTCCAGGCGCAAGAGAGGCAGGAGACCTACCGGTACGCGGACGGTCCCAGCCGGGATTTGCTCATTGCGCAAAGCCGTACTTGCTGTTCAAACTGAGGGGGTTAGCCGTCCGTAAGCCCCCGAGTGATGCAGCGATGACGAGCGGTTCAAAGCAGTTCAGGGTAGTGGTCGCCACTATCTTGTGGGCCTTCTTGGTCAATCCCGGCGAGCGCCATGCCAGCCCGACCATGATATCAATCGGCCATGTTTAGAAATCTCGGCACCAGCACAAAACTCGTCATTTTGTGCAGCACCTTCATCGTCGCGATCGTCGTGGCCATCTACAGCCTCGTGGTCGAAAAGCAGATCGCGATCGATTTCGCCCGCAAAGAATTGGTTGGCGTGCGCTATTTCGAGAGTCTGCGAGATGTCTATTCCGCAATTCTCAACGAGCCGCTCGTCGGCGCCGGACAAGAGCCATCGCTAGCGGAAGCGCTGAAATCGCTCGACGCGGCTGAAAGAGAAGCTGCCGGGACCCTGCAGACCGCCACGTTTGAACAATCGCTGGAGGCAACGCTTCGCAAGCTTTCCTCCACAGACACGAAGGGCGACGAACAGGGCGCTCTCATCGTGGAAGCGCTCGCCAAGGCTCGCGACCTAGCCTCGCGCGTCGGTGATGATTCCAATCTCGCACTCGATCCCGATCTCGACAGCTATTACCTGCAAGACACCGTAGTCCGACAAATTCCACGTCTGCTCGGCGAAATTGGCGACACGCAGATCTTACTGGGGGCGCACGCCTCAATTCCAGCCGACAGCAAGTCACGCGTTAGAGCTCTCGATGCAATCACTCGGTCGACGACTGAGGAGATCGAAAGAGATTTGACGTCCGCCTATCGCGGAAATGCCAATGGGCAATTACGCCAAAAGATCGAAGGCGAAACGACGAAAATGCTGTCCAGCATCGCGGCATATTATCGGGCTCTGAACGAGACTGTCGGTGAGCCGGCTGGATCTCAATCTCGTGATGACTCTTACAAGGCGACGGTGAACAATGCGGTCGCAGCTTGGACGGTTGCCCAGACCGAGCTGAAGCGCCTACTCCAAGAACGGGTGGACGTTCTGGTCGGCAGGTTGCGTCGCAGCCTTTTGCTGACGGGCGCGCTTGCAGTCCTCAGCCTTTTCCTTGCCCTTCTGACGCATCGCCACATCGTGCGGCCGCTGGCGCAGCTCGAAGGGGTGGTAAGGAAGGTCCGCGGGACGAAGGACTACCGCAACCGCATTGATTACAAGAGCGAGGACGAAATCGGGCGCCTCGCCGTTGCCTTTAACGAGATGTTGGGCGAGCTCGGCAACGCGCACGAGCGGGAGAGCGCCGAGCAGGAAAAACGAGGTCTTCAACAGATCGCCGACTTACAAGCTTCGGCGCATGCTCGCATGTCACGGCTGCTTAACGCTTCTCCGGCGGTGATCTATAGCCGGCGGGCGTCGGGCGACTACGAGCCGACCTTCGTCAGCGAGAGCATCACAAGGTTGTTTGGCGTTACGCCCGCGGAATATTTCGGCAACCCTTACCTGTGGAAGGAACGAGCCCACCCCGACGATATACGGCGTATCGCGGCATGGATTGAGGAGACCTTCACGAGCGACGACCGCTCAATCGAATATCGCTACCGGCGGAATGACGGCACCTATTGCTGGGTCAACGACCGGCAGCACATCATCTACGACAGTGACGGCAAACCGATCGAGATCGTTGGATCGTGGAGCGACGTCACGGCGCGCAAGGAAGCGGAAGCAGAACGGGAAGCCGCGCGCTCTCAGCTTGCCTTGTTGCTCGGGGCTGCGCCTTCGGTGATTTACAGCTTCAGGGCGAGTGGTGATTTCTCGCCCACGTTCGTGAGCGCCAATATCCGAAACATGCTGGGCTACGGGCCCGATGAATATTTGCAGCACGCGGATTTCTGGCGGAGTCACGTGCATCCGGACGATCTCGACGAGGTGGAAGCAAAACAGAGTGAACTGTTCAGGGCCGGAGAGCACCTTGCCGAATACCGCTTCCGGAAGAAGGACGGCACCTATTGCTGGGTGAGCGACGAGCAGCATCTCATTCGCGACCAGCAGGGGCAGCCGGCCGAAGTGGTCGGCTCCTGGAGCGATATCGATGCGAGGAAGGCGGCGGAGATCGCCTTTCAGGAGGCTCAGCTCGAGCTTGAGCGCGCCACGCAAGCGGCCCTCGAAGCCAATGAGGCCAAGAGCATCTTCCTCGCCAATATGAGCCATGAGATCAGGACGCCGATGAATGCGATCATCGGTCTTTCGCATCTGGCTTTGAAGACCGAGCTGATGCCGCGCCAGCGCGACTATCTGATGAAGATCAAGAACTCAGGACAGCATCTCCTCGGCATCATCAACGACATTCTCGATTTCTCGAAGATTGAGGCCGGCAAGCTTCTGGTCGAAACGATCGACTTCGATCTGGACAAAGTGCTGGAGAATGTCGGTAGCTTGATGTCGGAAAAGGCTTCCGCCAAAGGCCTGGAGTTGATCTTCGAGGTGGATCCGGATGTTTCACCGCACTTCCGCGGCGACCCGTTGCGGCTCGGGCAGATCCTGATCAATTTCTGCAACAACGCGGTGAAATTCACCGAGACCGGCGAGATCGTGGTTCGCGTCCAGGCGCTGGAGGATAGTCCGGACAATCAGCTTGTGGCGTTCTCGGTCAGCGACACCGGCATCGGCCTCAACGAGGCACAGATCGATCGGCTGTTCCAGGCCTTCGAACAGGCCGACGCCTCGACCACCCGCAAATATGGCGGGACCGGGCTGGGCCTTGCCATCTCCAAGCGATTGACAGAGCTGATGGGCGGCGATGTCTCGGTGACGAGCGAGCCCGGCAAGGGCAGTACGTTCCGCTTCACGGTGCGGCTCGGCAAGGGGTCGGTGGTGCCTCGCTCGCGACTGCTGCAATCGGACTTGCGGGGCCGCAGAGTCATCATCATCGACGACAATTCACATGCGCGCGCCGTGCTCTCGAACATGCTGATCAATTTGAGTTTCGTGGCCGACGAGGCCGCCTCTGGCGAAGAAGCGATCCTCATGATTCGCGATGCAGCCCGGGCCGGGGAACCGTATGAGATCGCCTTTGTCGATTGGCAGATGCCAAGCCTCAATGGCGTGGAGACCGGCAAGCGTATTCTCGCCCTCCCCGATCTTCCGGTCACGCCGCATCTCGTTATGGTCACAGCTTATGGCCGCGAGGAGGTGCTGCGCCAGGCCGAGGATAGCGGCTTTGAGAGTGTGCTGATCAAGCCTGTGACGTCCTCGATCCTGTTTGATGCGGTGATCGGCGCGCTTGGCGGCAGCGCGAACGGCAAGGAGGCGGCACAAGCCGCGCCGTCTTTCCAGCTCGACCGCATGCGGGGAACGCGCATCCTCCTGGTCGAGGACAATGAAATCAATCGCGAGGTCGCGTTGGGGCAACTCGAGGAGGCCGAAGCCTTCGTCGATATCGCGGAAAATGGCAAGGCCGCGCTCAGACTGATCGGGGCGAACGACTATGACGCCGTGCTCATGGACATGCAGATGCCGGTGATGGACGGTATCGAAGCGACAAGGGCGATCAGGGCCGATCCGCGCTTTGCGGACCTCCCAATTATCGCCATGACGGCCAATGCAATGGCATCGGACCGGGAGCTATGTTTGGAAGCGGGCATGAACGATCATATCGCCAAGCCGATCGATCCCGACCAATTGTTCGGCGTGCTGCTGCGTTGGATCACGCATAATGGTGACGCCGCCGTGGATGGAACGGCAATTGCGCGCCCATCCGCACCGCCACCTCCGATCGATATCGTTATTCCCGGCGTCGATGTGCGATCCGGCCTTAGGCGAACCGGCAGCAATGCCAAGCGCTATAAAACCCTGCTCAGCCGCTTCGCGCAGCAAGAGGCGGGCGCGGTGGATACAATGCGAACCGCGCTTGCCATGGGCGATGCCGCAACCGCCGAGCGCGCGGCGCACTCCTTGAAAGGCGCCGCCGGCACGCTGGGGGCGGCAGCCTTGTCGAGCATTGCCGGCGAAGCAGAGACGGCGATCAGGCTCGGACAGCGCGCGGACGACGTGTTGAAATCTCTCGCGGTCGCCTTGGCGCGGGTCGTCGATGGCATTCACGCCGCGCTGCCGGAAACCAGCGAAACCGATAGTGGGGTGCCAGCTTCCGACCCCGCAACGGTCGTGGAACCGCTCGCGAGGTTGAAGCGTCTCCTTGAGAATGACGATGGCGAGGCGGCAGACTTTATGATTGAGACGCAGAGCCGCCTGGCTCGGGTGCTGCGCCCCGACGAACTGAAGACATTGAGCGACCGCGTCGGCAATTTCGATTTCGAGTCCGCTCTGAAATGCCTCTCGGGAATTGCCGAGCGCCTGTCCTTAAACCTTGAGAGTCAGTGATGCCGACCTCCGACAATAAGCTCGTTCTGATCGTCGACGACACACCGACCAATGTCGGCGTCGTCTCCGGCGTGCTGAAGGACATGTATCGCACCAAGGTGGCGACCAACGGGGAGAAGGCGCTTGCAATCGCCACCGGCGCCGACAAGCCGGATCTCATTCTGCTCGATGTGATGATGCCCGGTATGGACGGCTATGAAGTTTGCCGGCGGTTGAAGGCCGATCCGTCAACGCGTGACATTCCGGTGATTTTCCTCACCGCCAAGATCGACGCACTCGACGAGGAGAAGGGGTTCGACGTCGGCGCCGTCGATTATATTCACAAGCCGTTTTCAGGACCGATCGTGCTGGCGCGCGTCAAGACCCAGCTCGCGCTGCAGGCGGCGCTCAGGGAAGCGGAAGAAGCGCGCGAACAGGCCGACGAACTGCTCCACGCTTTGCTGCCGAAGAAGGCGGCGGACGAGATCAGGGCCATCGGCACGGTGATCCCGAGGCGCTACGAGAATGTCGCGGTGCTGTTCTGCGATGTAACCAATTTCACGGCCTATTGCGACAAGCACGAGCCGGAGGATGTGGTGTCAAGGCTCGACGCTCTGTTCGTCATCTTCGAGCGGGTCGTGGCGAAACATGGGCTCGAGAAGATCAAGACCATCGGCGACGGCTTCATGGCCGCTGCCGGTCTGTTGCACAAGGTCGATGAACCGATCGCAGCAGCGCTCCGCTGCGGCCTGGAAATGGCGACGACGCTGATCGACGCCCATCTTGGCTGGGAGGTGAAAGTTGGCGTGCATTCCGGTCCCGTGGTGGCGGGCGTCGTCGGGCAAGAGCGCTATCAATTCGACATTTGGGGCGATACGGTGAATGTCGCCGCGCGCATGGTCGAGATGAGCTCGCCCGGCAGCGTTGCAGCCACGCAGGAAATTTTCGAAATGGTTTCGGCCGTGGAGTTTTATGGCGAACCGCTCGGCGAGCTGAACATCAAGGGCAAGGGCATGATTGCCGTGATCGGCGTGCGCCCGCGCTGAAATCGGGCTTTAGGGGGTTGCGTGGATAATATTGTTGAATCGGCCTCGATCGCCGGCGGTCAGTCTCGAACAGCCAAACTGACACGCAGCGCCCTCGAAGAGGGAAAGCAGTTTCTCGGCATCTTCCTTTATCTCGCGGTCGTGTTCGGTATGTTCGTGCTGCATGAGTGGTTGGTGCTGAGCAAAGAGAACATCGGCTATCGCTTTTACGGAATTGCCTTCATCAATGCGCTGATCCTGGCGAAGATCTTTCTTCTGGCCGAGCATTTTCACTTCGCCGAGCAGCTCAAGAACAAGCCGCTGTTTATTCCGATCGTCTATAAATCCGCCGCCTTCACCCTCCTGCTGATGGTCGCCTATATCATCGAGGAAAGCGTCATGGGGCTGTTCCATGAAGAGAGCTTGCGGGACGCGTTCCCAAAGGTCGGCAACGGGTCAATCGAAGGCTGGCTCTTTATCGCCGTGATCATGACGGTCGCCTTGATCCCGTTCTTCACCTATTGGGAGCTCAGCCGCGCTCTCGGAGAGTCCAAGCTGCACGCCCTGCTGTTTGGCCGCGGGCCGAAATCGTGAGCAAGCGGCCGGCTGCAACGGCGAGACGAGGTCGGAAGTCAGCGCCCGCCCGCTCTACCGGGAGTAAAAGCTACGCCGAGATGCGGGACCGGTTGCGCGACCCCCTCCTCACCGTACTGACTCTCCTGCTCGGCTTCTTGCTGTTCGTCGTCGCGCCGATGCATGCCGCCGGCATTATCCGCAGCGAGGATGTCGGCCTGTTGGTCGGTTTGGTGGTGATCGGCACAGTATGGTTTCAAAACGGCATGTCTTTCGCCGTCGGCGTGATGTTTTTGGCGCTCGGGCTAGCCCTGATCGCGGCAGTGCTTCGCTTGCATGAACATTCAACCCTCGATCTTTATCTAGATGCCACCGCGTGGATCTTGATCGGGCTTGCTTTGAGTTGGGTGGTGGCGAAAGCGGTCTTCGGACCGGGCGCCATCAACTATCATCGTGTGATCGGCGCGATCCTGCTTTATCTCACCATCGGGCTCACCTTCGTCGCGCTCTACACCTTCGTTGGCTTGGCCGTGCCGCAGGCCTTCTCCGGCATGACGATCGCCGACACGCCGACCTTCGCCGATACCATGGTCTATTTCAGCTTCGGCACGCTGACGACAGCGGGCGCGGGCGATCTCGCGCCGGTGCATCCCATTGCGCGCAGCCTTACCAATATCGAAGCGATGATCGGCCAGCTCTATCCGGCAACCCTGCTGGCTCGACTGGTGACGCTGGAGATCGAAGCGGAAAAGCGCTGAGAAGCCGTCACTCGACCCTGGTCCAGGTCTGGGTCCGGCCAAAAACGGGAAGGCCGACATAGCCGCGTACGTTGAGCTCGTTGCCGTCGGGGCTGAGGCTCATTTTGGCGTGGTAGATGTCGCCGGTCTCCGGATCGAGAATGGTGCCGTCCTCGTAGTCGAGTCCCGATTGCTTCATGCCCTCGATGAAGGTGAGGCCGAGGATCGGCTGGTTGAGCTTGTCGCCGGAACATCTCGTGCAGACCGGATTGGGGTCGTCCTTCGGATCCAGGAACAGTTTGGACAGCCGCCCGAGATAGACGCCGTCCTGTTCGCTGATGGTGACGAGCGCGCCGACCTTGCCGTGCTCATCCACCTGCTTCCAGACTCCGGCGGCACTAGGCTGGCTCGCGGCGGGCTCGCTGATGATGAGCGCGCCTGCGGCGAGGCTGAGCATCAGCCCCAATTCACGCCAATGATGCATCCATATCGTCATACTGGCGATTCTGATGCCAATTCTGGCTTTGTTGTGATCTGAAACTTTGTCTTTGACGCATAATTTTGTCCGAAAAGTCGGCAACTTTTCGGGATTATGCTCTAGCGCGACGAAGCGTCGCGAATTTGACAGGACCTCATAACTTCGAGGCCATCTCGGCGAGCTTGGCGACCGTGTTCATGTTCCGCGCGGTGCCGGATTTCGCGGCGGGGATGTTCAGGTTCGACCGCCCCATGCCGTTGGCGTAGTGGACATAGATCTCGCGTGCCCCCAGCCGGATCTCCTCGTCGTTCACTCCTGTTGCGCGCTCGATTGCATCGCCCGGCGGGGGTTCATCGAGAAAAATTGCGTAGGCATAGTTGGGCGGGGCCTTCGGAAAGGGATTGGCCTTGAGCACGGCCAGCATTTCGGGGGCGGTCCGAATGAGGACGCCGACCGACTTCCCTGCATGGTCGCGCAGACGGCTTTCGAGCTCGGACTTTACCTTGTGAGCGGGGGCCTTGCTGGCGAAGACGACATTGCCGCTGGCGATATAGGTTTCGACACGGGTGAAGCCGGCTTCTATGCACATGGATTTCAGGGCCGCCATCGGCAGCTTGCCGGTGCCGCCGACATTCACCGCGCGCAACAAGGCAATAT
>JANWJA010000001.1 GCA_025449615.1 Methyloceanibacter sp. | reverse complement strand
ATCGCCTGTTCGGCAAAATTCAAGACGCTCGACGCACTTACACGTCCTGTAACAAAGCGAAACATCAATCACAGTTCCGCCCCGTTTCAGCCCTTGGCACGCCCCAAAGAAGGTTAATGCTCCCTTAGTTGACTATGGCCCGGTTCAAAGGTGAGGCTTCGGATTCTCAGCCCCCCAGCCCCCCGGGGTCTTGTCTCTGACCGGGCCATTTTCATTTTTTTGTTCTTGGAATCGCAAAAGAAGCGGGCCGGATCTCCGGCCCGTTTTTCGTGGTAGGCCTGCTGACGACACCGTGACATCGGCTCAGCGTCATGTCGTCGCAAGCTCTAAGGAAATCCAAGGTCTCGCAGAAAATTCACTTGCCCTCGAAATCCATCTGTGGCTTTCGATTGGGAACTCCGAGGTGCGCTCGCGCACACGTCGCTTCCGTCGCAAATCGTCATTGCCCGTTTGGTGGGATGGCATCGTGCGCGGCTGCTCGCGTCCCAAGGAGGATTCCAATTGACCAACGATAATGATCTGTCGGCCTTAATTGGCGATATCTATGACGCCTCACTCGATCCTTCGTTATGGCCGCAAGTCCTGAAAGGATGCGCAGGCTTTGTTGACGGGTGGTCCGCGCGCCTTTTCTCCAAAGAACCCGCCAGCAAGTCCGCCATTCATTATTTCCAGGATGGCACTATGGATCCTGGCTATGTCGAACTCTATTTCGACAAATACGTGAAGTTCGATCCCCTCTCGACCAGGCAGTATTTCGCCGAACTCGAAGTGCCGGTTACGGTGGGCGATCTCATGCCTTACGACGAATTCCTCGACACGCGCTTCTATCGCGAATGGGTCAGACCCCAAGGAATCGTCGATTGCATCCACTCTCTCCTCGACAAGTCGGTAACGAGCATCGCCATGTTCGGAGTTTTCCGGCATGAGCGCGACGGGGTCGCCGACGTCGAAGCGCGTCATCGCATGCGCCTCATCGTCCCGCATATTCGCCGCGCGGCGCTTATCGCCAACGTCATTGATCTCAGGGCGGCGCAAGCAGAGACCCTGGCGGAGGCCCTGGACGGGCTCAGCACCGGCATGTTTTTGGTCGATGTGAGCGGTCATATCATGCATGCCAATGCCGCCGGTCATGTCTTGCTGGAGGCCGGAGATGTCATCCAGACAATGGGCGGGCATCTTTTGGCCAGAGATCGGCATGCGGATCGGGTCTTGCGGGAAGTTTTCGCGGCTGCCGGGGAGGGTGACGCGGCAATCGGCTCGAACGGCATTTCCATAACCATCAATCAAGAGGGCGGCGATCCCTTCGTCGCCCACCTGCTTCCCTTGACCTCGGGTGAACGGCGTCGCGCCGGGACAAGCTACAAGGCGGCGGCGGCCCTGTTCGTGCACAAGGCCGCGCTCGCGACCGCCTCTCCGCCGGAAGTCATCGCCAAGACCTATCGCCTGACCCCGACTGAGCTTCGCGTGATGCTCGCCGTCGTCGACTTCGGCAGCATCTTGGAAATCGCCGAGGCCCTGGGCATTGCGGAGACGACGGTCAAATTCCACCTCCGCAATCTATACGCCAAGACCGGAACGAATCGGCAAGCGGATTTGGTGAAGCTGCTCGCCGCCTTCTCCAATCCGCTTCTCGACCGCCCTGCCGAGCTCCTTGACGCCTAAAAGCTCTCACGCATCGTATCTCTAGGAACCTCACGATGCAGTGATTCCGTCCCCGTCCGCGCGGACGGGGACGAGACTTGTTTAGACCCGTATAGCGGTGGGCTCTGTCGCCCGGGCTGTCTTGGTGCGCGAATCACCTTCGCGCCCTAGACACGTCCTGTCAGTTCAAAGGAGGCCGCATGACGACCACACCAACCGTCTGGAAGACCGAGCAATTCTTTGCCTCCGGCCCCGGCATTTCTGAGCCGCAGGTCACCGCCCTCGCCGGCGACGGGTTTGTCATCGGCTATGACTTCGGCAACGATATCGCCGCCTTTGCCGCTGATCCTCTCGCCAATTCCTTTTCCAGCGATCTCATGGCCGGATTGAGTGACCTGCTCACTAAGCCGCTCAGCGGACCGCAATTCGTGCAGCAGACCGACGGGCATCTGGTGGTGGAATTCCGGTCAACCTTCTCCATAACCGACAATGATATTCTTTGGCACCCCGCCGATCCCGGAGCGGATCCTGTCCATCTCACCGACATCGATAGCTCGTCAAACGATCGATTTCTGCACGATGCCACGGCAACGGCAGGAGGGGGCTCCGCCGTCATCTGGGAGCAGCCGTCGGTCGACGGCATCCGAGATTTCCAAGCTTTGCAGTTCGTGGATGCGCAGGGCGTGGTCAGTACCGGCCCGATCTTCATGCCGATTCACGACGGCCAGTCGCAACTCGATCCGGCGATAGCAGGCATCTTCAACGGCAATGTCGCCGTCGCCTTCGAAAACTTCACGGCAGCAACCGCCGATCGCGACATCCGCCTGCACATTTTCACGCCGACCGGCCAGGACATCGCCTCCGGCCCTAACGGCACGCATGAGATAGCGGTGAGCGGCGGCGGCAAGAATGCTGCCTTTCCCGATATCGCCCTCACCAACGGTAACACGCCTGACGTTCCCGGCGACGGTAGCATCGTCGTCGTATGGCAGGACAATAACGGCATCGAGTATCGCCGTTTCGGCGACGACACGGGATCACCGATTGATACCGACCCGCGCATGATCGCCGGCAGCGCCGGCGGCCTCCTGCCGCATGTCGCTGCGCTGAACGACGGCGGCTTCATCGTCGAATGGGGGCAGGCCTTCGGCCAGGAGCAGGATGGCTCGGCGGATTTCGACATCGTCCTGCAGCGCTTTGACATCAACGGTAACGCTGTCGGCGACAAATTCTTCATCGACAACCCCGGCGATCAAGGGCCCTTCAATGTCAGCCTCACCACTCTGGCGGATGGCCGCGTGGTCGCGTTCTTCAGCAATGAGACCGGCGATTCCACCAATGCCACCACGCTGGATTATGTGATCCTCGATCCCCGCGAGACGACCATCAATGGCACCAACGAGGACGACACCATCGTCGGCCGCCTCGATGCCTCCACGATCAACGGATTGTCCGGCAACGACCATTTGACTGGCATGACCGGCAACGACGTCTTAAAGGGCGGAGACGGGATCGACGTCCTGACCGGCGGTTTGGGCAGGGACATGCTGTCAGGCGGCGCCAATTCGGATTTCTTCGATTTCAACTCGATCAAAGACAGCAAAGTCAAGGCGCCGGACGTGATTCGAGATTTTCACCACAACGACGGCATCGACCTGTCAGACATCGACGCCAACACGAAGAAGAACGGCATTCAGAAATTTCACTTCATCGGTATCCAAAACTTCCACCACAAAGTCGGCGAGCTCCATTACGTCAAGCAGCTACACAATCACGTGTTCGTCGAAGGTGACGTCAATGGCGACGGACGTGCCGATTTCCGCATCGACGTGCATGGGACCAATCACCTCACAGCGCACGATTTCATCTTGATGCCAATAAACTGATCGGCGGCGTTGCAGGCGCAGCGACGGCGGACTTCCACATTAACGTCAACCCGTGCACGCGCTCAATGCCGGCGATTTCATTGTCTAGAGGCTGGAACGAGCCTAATTGGCGGGAGCCGTCTGCTTGTCTCCATCAGGCTCGTATTCGGCGGCGCCAAGGATCGGACCGCCGCTGCCAGCCTGCAACAACGCGACCAGGCAATCGCCCCCCATCATCTTCAGATCCTTCAGCGGCAGGTGCAGCGACATTGCCTCGCCCTTCCACATCCCGACCGGACTGATCTCGCGCACCGGATGGCGGTAGGTGATGGTGCGCCCACTATTCTCGCCGCGCGAGATCGGCACCGTCTCCTTCTCCTTGGCGATCGCCAGCCAGACGGTGGCGTCTCGGCTATGCGAATTTTCTTGAGCGTCGCCGATATCGATCACCAGCGTATCGCCCTCGGCCCGCGCTTCTACCGGCACTTTGACATCGCGGAGCCTGACCTTGGCGGAATCGATCGCATCCAGCACCAACCGCTCGTCGGCGCCATTGATGTGCAGCAGCCCGTCCACCACGGCTTGCGGCGTGTAAACCCGGCCATCGCCGCGCGCGCGGGCATAGTCTCGTTGCCGTTCGCTGTTGGCGGGGCTGCCCAACGTGTCGTGCCAGCCGAGATAATCCCAATAGTCCACCGAGAAGGACAGCGTGAGCACGCCCGGCATCTCGCTCAATTTGTTGAGCAACGCATCCGCGGGAGGGCAAGACGAGCAGCCCTGGCTTGTGAATAGCTCCACGACTGCAGGCCCTTGCGCGGCGGGAGCTGCCGCGGCAGCCACGCCGAGCATGCTAAGCGCAAGCGCCCAAAGTACGCCGGCGCAGGTCTGTAAGGACGGCCTCATGGCGTTAGCATGCCGGAAGCCGCGGGAAATATCCGGTTAAAAAACCTCAATCGGGGTCACAAATGGGTGAGGCTCGGAGCCCCGAGAAAACGCTCGCACTAAGCAAGCATATCGGGCTTGACTGAAGACTCGAGCGATCCGGAGCCAACATGTGTTACGCGGCCGGCCGCGCGAGGCTGCGCAGCACGTAGTGCAAGATGCCGCCATTGCGGAAATAGTCGAGCTCATCCGCCGTATCGATCGCGACCCGCAAAGGCACCGCACGCGTACTGCCGTCAGAATAGGTAATGTCAGCCTCGATCCACTGCATCGGCTTGAGGTCGGCAAGCCCGCGCAGGCTCACGGTTTCATCGCCAACTAACTCAAGCGCCTGCCAGGAATTCCCATCCTCGAACAGAAGGGGCAGCACGCCCATGCCGATCAGATTGGAGCGGTGGATGCGCTCGAAGCTTTGCGCGATCACCGCGCGGACCCCGAGCAGCCGCGTTCCCTTCGCCGCCCAGTCGCGCGAGGAGCCGGTGCCGTATTCCTTGCCGGCGAACACGACGAGCGGCACGTTCTCTTGCATATAGCGCATCGCCGCGTCGTAGATCGCCATCCGCTCACCTGACGGATAATGCATCGTGACGCCGCCCTCGATGCCCTTCACCATCTGGTTCTTGATGCGCGTGTTGGCGAAGGTGCCGCGCATCATCACCTCGTGATTGCCGCGGCGCGAGCCGTAAGAATTGAAATCGTGGAAGGTGACGCCGTGCTCGGTGAGATAGTGGCCAGCCGGGCTGTCGCGCTTGATCGAGCCGGCCGGCGAGATGTGGTCGGTGGTGATCGAGTCCAAGAACAGCCCGAGAATGCGCGCGCTCTCGATATCGGTGACCGCTTGCGGCGTCATCGACATACCCTCGAAATAAGGCGGGTTCTGCACATAGGTTGACTGCGTCCCCCAATCGTAGGTGAGGCCGCCTTTGACCTTGATGTCCTGCCATTCGGCATCGCCACGGAACACATCGCCGTAACGCTTCTTGAACATCGACCGCTTCACCGCCTTCCGCACCAGCTTGGCGATGGTCTTCGACGAGGGCCAGATGTCTTTCAGATAAACCGGCTCGCCGTCTTCGCCGATGCCAAGCGGATCGGTGGCCAGGTCGACCAGGATCGAGCCCGCCAGCGCATAAGCCACCACCAGCGGCGGCGAAGCGAGATAATTGGCGCGCACGTCGTGATTGACGCGGCCCTCGAAATTGCGATTGCCCGACAGCACCGCCGCGACCGCAAGCCCTTGCTCGTGGATCGTGTGCGAGATCTCCTCCGGCAGCGGCCCCGAATTGCCGATGCAGGTGGTGCAGCCATAGCCGACCAGATTGAAGCCGAGCGTGTCGAGATCGTTCTGGAGATCTGCCTTTTCGAGATAATCGGTGACGACTTGCGAGCCCGGCGCGAGCGAGGTCTTGACCCAAGGCTTGACGCTCAAACCCTTGTTCACGGCGTTCTTCGCCAACAGTCCCGCCGCGACCATCACATAAGGATTGGAGGTGTTGGTGCAGGAGGTGATGGCAGCGATCACCACGTCGCCATGGCCGAGATCGAAATTCTTGCCCTTGACCGGTACGCGCTTTCCTTCCTCGCCGGCCTTGCCATATTCCTTGTCGAGCACGTCGATAAAGGCGGACGCTGCGCGATCGAGCGGCACGCGGTCTTGCGGCCGCTTTGGCCCTGCGAGCGACGGCACCACCTCGCCGAGATCGAGAGCGAGCGTTTTGGTGAACACCGGCTCGGGGCTCGACTCGTCGCGGAACATGCCTTGCGCCCGCGCGTAAGCTTCGACCAACTCGATCCGCGACTCTTTGCGGCCCGTGGCCTTGAGATAATCGAGCGTCTCCTGATCGATCGGGAAGAAGCCGCAGGTCGCGCCATATTCCGGCGCCATGTTGGCGATGGTGGCGCGATCCTCAAGCGGCAGATTGTCGAGGCCGGCGCCATAGAACTCGACGAACTTGCCGACCACGCCCGCGCGCCGCAACGCCTCCGTCACCGTGAGCACGAGATCCGTGGCGGTGACGCCGTCTCTCAGCTCGCCGGTCAATTTGAAACCGATCACTTCCGGGATCAGCATCGAGATCGGCTGGCCGAGCATGGCGGCCTCCGCCTCGATGCCGCCGACGCCCCAGCCCAGCACGGCGAGGCCGTTGACCATCGTCGTGTGGCTGTCAGTGCCGACCAGCGTGTCGGGATAGGCTATCGTGCTGCGGTCGACCTCGCTGGTCCACACCGTTTGCGCCAAATATTCGAGATTGACCTGATGGCAAATTCCGGTACCCGGCGGCACCACGCGGAAATTGTCGAAGGCGCCTGCCCCCCAACGCAGGAACGCGTAGCGCTCGCCGTTCCGCTCATATTCCTTCTCGACATTGATCTCGAAGGCTCGATCCGAGCCGAACGCATCCACCATCACCGAATGGTCGATGACGAGATCGACCGGCGCCAGCGGATTGATCGCTTTGGCATCACCGCCGAGCTTGGACACGGCATCCCGCATCGCGGCGAGGTCGACCACCGCGGGCACCCCGGTGAAATCCTGCATCAAGACCCGCGCCGGCCGGAACGCGATCTCCTTGTCGCTCCGCCGCTCGGCGAGCCAAAGCGACATGGCGCGAATATCATCGGCGGTGACCGTCCGCCCATCCTCGTGCCTCAGCAGATTTTCCAGCAGCACCTTCAGCGAGTAAGGCAGCACCGAGATATCGGCGAGCCCGTTCTTTTCCGCCTCTTTCAGGCTGAAATAATAATAGGTCCGCTTGCCGAGCTTCAGCTTGCGGCGGCATTTGAAACTGTCGAGCGAGCTTTCAAGCAAAGCCGTCAAAGCCTGGTCTCCTCGGCATGCCACGCGCTCACTGGGCGCGACGTTTGGGCGGGAAGGGCCGGAATTGGTCCTTGGACCGCACTATAAAAGCCCTTGCACCACCGGCACAATCGGGGAGAGTTTGCGGCCTACGAATTCGTTCCAACCCGCCCGTTCCGTCACAACTTGCGCAAAAACCGTGCAATGGCTCATTCGATTGCCCTCGCCGCCAACAAGATCAGCTGCCGGCGGGGCGGCAGGCTCCTGTTTCAAGACTTGAGTTTCAAGCTCGCCCCCGGCGAAGCCTTGTTCGTCAGCGGCCCGAACGGGGCCGGCAAGACCAGTCTCCTCCGTCTTATCGCAGGTCTGTTGCCGCTTGAAGACGGGACTTTCAGCCTCGAAGGCAAGACCGGCGACACGCCACTGCCCGAGCTCTGCCACTATGTCGGCCACGCCAACGCCATCAAGACCGCGGCGAGCGTTCAAGTGAATCTCGCCTTCTGGCACGATTTTCTCGACGGCGGCGGCATGAGCCTCCGCAACGCGCTTGCCCTGTTCGGCCTTCGCTCTTTGTCTGGTCTACCGGCCGGCCTTCTCTCCGCAGGGCAGAAGCGGAAGCTCGCTTTGTCGCGGCTCCTAGCTGCGCCTCGCCCGATCTGGCTGCTCGACGAGCCGTCGGTCTCGCTCGACGCCGCCTCGGTCAAAGTGCTGGAGCGGCTTATCGGGGAGCACCTGCGCCAAGGCGGCATCGCCGCCATCGCCAGCCACACGCCGCTCAAGGTGAAATTCACCCGCGAGCTGAGACTCGGGGGACACGCCCGATGAGGCCTTGGCTCGCGCTCCTCACCCGTGAGATCGGCCTCGCCTGGCGCGAGGGCGGCGCCATCGGCACCGCGCTCGGCTTCTATCTCGTCGTCGTCGCCATCACCCCGCTCGGCCTTGGCCCCGACCTCAATCTCTTGTCGCGCATCGCGCCCGGCGTGTTGTGGGTGGCGCTGCTCCTCGCGAGCCTGCTCTCCGCCGACCGCATCGTGCACAACGATTACGAGGACGGTACGCTCGATGTGCTGACCACCGGGCCGCTGCCGCTCGCCGGCATCGTCGCCATCAAGAGCCTCAGCCATTGGATCACGACCGGCATTCCCCTGGCACTGCTCGCGCCAATTCTCGGGCTGCTGCTCAATTTCCCCATCGCCTCCTCACCGCTTCTCGTGCTGGCCATGCTTGCCGGCACTCCTGCCGTCAGCTTCATCGCCGCGATCGGCGCAAGCCTGACCTTGGGTTTGCGGCGGAGCGGCGTGCTGCTCGCCCTTCTTGTGCTGCCGCTCTACGTGCCGGTCTTGATCTTCGGCGTCTCGACCGTCTCGGCGGCTGTCACCGGCCCTGCCTCGCCCTGGCCGCCGCTCCTTATGCTCTCAGCCTTCAGCCTCGCATCGATCGTGCTCGCACCGCTCGCCGCCGCCGCCGCGATCCGCAACGCGCTCCGCTAGCCGGATTGCACCAATGCACCAAACCCACTAGACCAAGCCGCCATGGCCACCGTCACCAGCCTCGCCAATCCCACGCGTTTTTTGAGCATCGTCGATGCCGTCGTGCCGTTTCTCGCAGGCCTGACCGTGCTGCTGCTCGGTATCGGGCTCTATCTCTCTTTCTTCGTGGCGCCGCCCGACTACCAGCAGGGCGAGACGGTCAAGATCATGTTCATCCATGTTCCCTCGGCGTGGCTCGCCATGTTTGGCTATATGCTGATCGCGGTCGCCAGCCTGGGCACGCTGATCTGGCGCCACCCCCTCGCCGACGTCGCAGCCAAGACCGCTGCCCCGATCGGCGCCACCTTCACCTTCATCGCGCTCGTCACCGGCTCGCTCTGGGGCAAGCCGATGTGGGGCACCTATTGGGTTTGGGATGCGCGGCTCACCTCGATGCTGGTGCTGTTTCTGCTTTATCTCGGCTTGATCGCGCTCTGGCAGGCGATCGAAGAGCCTGGCCGCGCCGGCCGCGCCGCCGCAATCCTTGCGCTGGTCGGCGCCATCAACATTCCGATCATCAAATTCTCGGTCGATTGGTGGAACACGCTGCACCAGCCCGCGAGCGTATTCCGCATGGGCGGATCGACCATCGATCCCGCACTGCTCACGCCGCTCTTCGTCATGATGGGTGCCTTCACCCTGCTCTTCGTATTGCTGCATCTCATTTCGATGCGCGCCGAGATCTTGCGCCGCCGCGTGCATGCGCTGCAGCAGATCGAAGTGCAACGCGCCGGTTCTGGACGCTAAAGCCATGCTCAATCTCGGTCCGCACGCAATATTCATCTGGGCAGCTTACGCGCTGACCTTCGTCGCAATCGCCATTCTGACAGTGTCGATCCTGGTCGACGACCGGCAGCAACGCGAGACCCTCGCCGAGCTTGAACGCAAGGGTATCAAGCGGCGCTCGGCGCGCGCGAAGCTAGCATCAGGCAAGAAGAAATGAGCGACAAGGTAAGTGTGCCCTTCTGGCGACGCTTCGGACCGGCTTTGCCGCTGATCGTCTTCGCGAGCCTCGCGGGCCTGTTCTGGTTCGCACTCCATGGCGGCGATCCTTCGCGCCTCCCCTCCGCGCTGGTCGGCAAGGAGGTCCCCGACTTCACGCTGCCACCCGTCGATGGACTTCTGGAAAAGGAAGTGCCGGTGTCAGGCTTTGCCGCTTCGGACCTCAAGACGGGCGCGCCAACCCTCGTCAACGTATTCGCCTCCTGGTGCGTGCCCTGCCACGAGGAGCACCCGGCGTTGATGGAACTCGCGAAGCAGCCCGGCATTCGCCTCTACGGCATCAACTACAAAGACGACCCGGCCAGCGCGCGGCGCTTTCTCGGCCGCTTCGGCAATCCCTTCGCGCGCGTCGGGGCCGATGCGTCGGGACGCGTCGCCATCGATTTCGGTGTTTATGGTGTGCCGGAGACTTATGTGATCGGCGGCGACGGCAAGATCGCCTACCGCCATGTCGGCCCGCTGACCGAAGATGTGATCAAAGAGAAATTGCTGCCGCTGTTGCAGGCGCCAAGTTCGGGAACCTCAAACTAGCCGATCTCGTCATACCGGCGAAACCCGGTATCCAGTGAAAACAAAAAAGCACTCCGCATGGGAGTACTCGCGAATCTTGTGCTGGATTCCGGCTTTCACCGGAATGACGCTGCGCGTCACTTCCTCTCCGTGCCGACGATCAGGCTGAGCAAGTCGACGAAATCCTGCCGCTTCGACGGCGGCAGTGCGCCGAGCAGGCGGGTATCGGTCGCAGTGGCGGCGGGCTCCGCGTCGCGCAAACTTTTCCACCCCTGCGCGGTGAGCTTGATGGCGTAGGCGCGCGCGTCTTCCTTAGCGCGTTTTCGATGGATCAGACCGCGTCCCAACAGCCGGCCCACGATCTCGGCAAGCGTCGACCGGTCAATTCCGGTGCGCGCGACCAGCTCTGTCTGGGTGAGTCCCTCTTCCCCGGCGATCGTCGTGACGACGGCAAACTGGCGCGGCGTGAGTCCGCTCGAATTGGCCTCTGCCATGAAAGTATCGGTGGCGCATTGCCCCGCTCGATGCAGCAAATGCATCGCCGACCGATCGAGCGGTTTCCCTCGCTTCGGTGTCATCGCAACGCTCCCGCGTCCTTCTCGCTAGGCGTGCAATCGTCCGATCCCGGTACCCTTCGTTTGCTGGAACTCCACTATCCCTTGTACAACCCAAAGGGGCGATCAGCAAACCTCTGGTTGCCCATGCCCAACGAAGAATTGGGCCGTTTCAGTAACGATCACTTGCTTCTGAGGGTCCCTGTCGACTCATATTGGAGCCGCGCTTCCATGCCGCAAGATGTGCCCGGCTTCGGCGAGCAAAAGAACTTGTTGGCAAGACCAGATTGGGCTCAGCGAGCCTCGGTTTCGTCCTTTGACGGGGTTGCTTCGCCCGGCTCCCCGAATCCGTAGCGTTGCATCAGGGGCACTTGCGCAACCGCAAAAAGAAAGGTGAGCGGCAGGAAGCCGAACGCCTTGAAGCTCACCCAGATGTCGGTGGAGAAATTGCGCCTCACCGCCTCGTTGACGATCGCCATGGCGACGAAGAACAGGGCCCAGCGCCAGGTAAGCTTGCGCCAGCCCTCTTCCGTCAGGCTGAAGGCAGCGCCGAACAGAAGCTCAAGCACGGGCTTCTTCATCAGGAGACCGCCCGCAAGCAGCCCGGCGAAGATCAGATAAACGATGGTGGGCTTGAGCTTGATGAAGGTATCGTCGCGGAGATAGAGCGTGAGCCCGCCAAACACCAGCACGATGGCCGCGGTGACCAGCAGCATCACCGGAAGCTTGTGATACCGCCACCAGGCGAAGCCGAGCGCGACGAACGTCGCCACCATGAAAACGCCGGTGGCTACATAGATTCCAGCAGCGGCGTTGGCGCCGAAAAACAACAGCAACGGCCCGAGGTCGATTGCGAGTTTGAGGGGGGTTGTGGGCTCCGCGGGCCGGGACTTGTTCGCCTCAGGCAGCTTGTTCATTCGGGGCCTCGAGCCCGGCGATGGCGCGGGCGAAACCATCCGCACCGAAAGGCTCGAGATCGTCGATACCCTCTCCGATGCCGATGGCATTGATGGGAATTCCGTAACGCTCGGCGATGGCGACAAGGATGCCGCCCCGCGCTGTGCCGTCGAGCTTGGTGACGACGAGGCCGGTCACGCCCGCGATCTCCTTGAACACCTCGACCTGGGCGAGCGCATTCTGCCCCGTGGTGGCGTCGAGCACGAGCAGCACGCCGTGCGGTGCGGTCTCGTCGAGCTTTTTCAAAACGCGCACGATCTTGGCGAGCTCCGCCATCAGATCGCTCTTGTTCTGCAGCCGCCCGGCGGTGTCGATCAGGAGCACATCCTTGCCTTCGGCGCGGGCGCGCTCCAACGCCTCATAGGCGACGCCGGCAGGGTCGGCCCCAACATCCTTGGCGACGACCTCGACGCCGATGCGCCCGCCCCAAAGCTTCAATTGATCGATCGCCGCGGCACGGAACGTATCCCCGGCAGCAAGCAGCACGCTGCGCCCCTCTCGCATGAACTTGTTGGCGAGCTTCGCGGCAGTCGTGGTCTTGCCGGTGCCGTTTACACCGACAATGAGGATCACGTTCGGCCGCGCCGCGCTCAACTCGAGCGGCTTCGCCACTTGCTGCAACACTTTGGAGATTTCGGTGGCCAGCACCTCGCGCACCGCCTCCGGCGCGATGCCTTTTTCATGGCGCGAGTGGGAGAGCTCCTCGCGCACGCGCCCCGCCATGGCGGGTCCGAGATCGGCCTTGATCAGCACCTCTTCCAGCTCGTCGAGAGTCTCCTCGT